>JBCBHL010000548.1:0-3651 GCA_038525605.1 Bacteroidota bacterium | reverse complement strand
ATAGTAGTAAAGTAATTCTCATAAAATATAATTTTTTGAACGTTAACAAAAATAATCAAAAATCATTAATAATCAGCAGGTTAACCAAAGATCAAAAGATCATTCATGTAATTTCATTTTTGATAATATTTCTATCTGTATTTATACATGTCAACAAAATTTTACCCTATTTAGTTTCTAATTTTTCGGGTCATGCATGCGACAGATCTTGCTTTTATAGTTTTTCATCTTTCATTCAAAAGCAAAAAAATGAGGAGAGAGCCAAGCGAGTTAATGCATATTTAAAAGAAAATAGTATTGATCGCTGGAATCGATCAGAAGTTGGTGTTACTACTTTCATTTATGATATTGATTCAAACGGAAGGCCGATTTATTTATCTACCGATAATGCAGGGGCTGCCGTCACTACAGGAGCAGCAGTTCTAAATGACGAAAACCAATTTGGTTTTGGATTGACGGGTGAAGGGATATTAGTAGGTGTCTGGGATGGTGGACTTGTAAGAAATACGCATATCGAGTTAAGTGGGAGAGTTAGTCAGCTTGACGGTGCATCCACCTTTGATAATCATGCAAACCATGTAACTGGAACTATCGGTGCATTAGGTATTAGATCGGATGCTAAAGGAATGGCTCCAAATGTGACAGTTATAAATTATGATTTTGCAGATAATTTGACAGAGATAACAGACAGAGCTAACTCAAGTGCGGGTAGTCTTCTTTTGAGTAATCATTCTTACGGTATCCCCGGAGGATGGAGACAGGGCTCGTGGTTGGGTGATCCAACTATTAGCGATCAAGAAGATTGGAGATTTGGGTTTTATGATAGTAGAGCTAGCACGATTGATCAGGTTTCCTACAATGCTCCCAATTATTTGATGGTATGGTCGGCAGGGAACAATAGAGGAAATTCTGGAGACGGTTCTTTTCCTACTAATGGCCCTTATGATGTGATTACATCTTACTCTACAGCTAAAAATATTCTGACTGTTGGAGCCGTAAATAAAATTGACGGAGGCTACAGTGGCCCAGAGAGTGTTGTAATGAGTAGCTTCAGTTCTTGGGGACCTGTAGATGATGGAAGGATAAAGCCAGATATTGTGGGAGCAGGAGTTAGTATACTTTCGTCCTATGGAGGAGCAGATGATGCCTATGGGTTTTTTAATGGGACATCTATGTCTGCACCCAATGTTACTGGTACATTAGCTCTGCTACAAGAACTGAATAAAAAATTGTACGGTGATTTTTTACAAGCGACAGAAATAAAAGCTTTAGCTATACATACAGCTCATGAAGCTGGTCGTCATCCTGGTCCTGACTATGCATTTGGTTGGGGTTTAATGAATGGTAAGGATGCTGGTAGACTGATGCTTGAAGAAAACGGTAATAATAAAATTATAGAAAACCACTTTCTCAATAATAATGAAGATTTTTTACTTAATTTAGATCCTGCTGAGGGTTCAGAAGTTAAAATTACGATATGTTGGGCTGACCTACCGGGTACTCCGACTGCTACACAGTTAGACCCTCTGGATTTAATGTTGGTAAATGATCTGGATATGCGTGTTTCTAATGATACGGAGGAGTATTTCCCTTATGTTCTAGATCCATTGAACCCTTCACGTGAAGCAACTACAGGAGATAACTTTAGAGATAATATAGAGCAAATTGAATTTGTTGCAACCGGAGAACCTTATACTCTAACGATTAATCACAAAGGGACGCTTTTAGGTGGAGGCCAAGCTTTTAGTTTGGTTATTTCTTATGAAAAAGAAGGATCTAACACTTATTACTGGATTGGAGGAAATAATTCAGAATGGACCAATCCTGCCAATTGGTCGCTAACTTCCGCAGGTATACCAGGTACTCAGGTGCCTTCAGTAAATGACGCAGTTATATTTGACAATAACTCTTTTGCGGCGTCTGAAGAGGAAAGTAACCAAGAAGATATCAATATATTCGTGTTAAACGAAGACGTAGAGATAGGTAGTTTGAGGACTTTATCATCAAAGCAGATTAATTTTAATTTGAATGGAAATGATATAACTGTTTATGGAAGTTTAACTCCTTCATTGGAATCGACATTTTTCTCTGGAGAAGGGAATATTATACTAAAGAATAATGGTGATGGAAGATTTAGTTTAGGTGGTGATATTGACTCTTTTGATGAAGTTAGTTTGATTGTTGATTACGAGAATGATGGAGAGCTTGAAATAAATACAGATCTTAATGTTAAAGGGCTTACTATCTTGAGAGGTACTGTTAGTATTAGAGACTCTGATTTGTCATTTGAACAGTTGTCACTTGAAAACCAATCTACCCTCAATATTGAAAATAGCCAAATCACGGCGAACGGCGATTTATCCTTGGACAGTCAAGCAAATTTAAATCTAGTTTCTTCGGAATTGAGTTTTAAAGGAGAAACCTCACTTGAAACAAACGGTATGGCTTTGGATGCAACATTGTCATTAGATGAAGGTAGCTTAACTGTTGTTTCAGATATTTCTGTTTCAGAATTGAATTTAATGCAGGGAACTACTTTGAATATTCCAAACGGTGTTACATTATCAATTAATTCTTCAATCACTGCAACAGGCTTTGAAACCTCTCCTATATCAATCACTTCTGCTGGTCAGGGGACTATTAATTACGATAAGAATGATTTGATTTGTTTCGATTATGTTAATGTCTCTAATGTTGATATTGTCGGTGAAGGTGCATTCAACGTAGGTCCAAATGGCAGCATAGAAAATGCAAGCGGCTGGCAGGCAATAGCTTGTGAAGCGGTAGTTTTTTCTAATTTCACCAGTAATACCATATGTGAGAATGGAGTAGAGAAATTTACAAATGAAAGTAATGGTCAAAACTTATCATCTAAGTGGTATCTGGACGGTGAATTAGTTTCGGAAGATGAGTCGGCAATCATCCAGTTCCCTGAGTTAAGGGAATATCAGGTAGAATTAGAAGTTACCAATGGAGATGACGTCTCTGATTCTTATACTACCTCAATACTGCCAAGACAAAACACCCTACAGGAAAATGAAGTGCTTCTCAGCGGTAATCAGCTGGCTAGTAGAAGCCCGGCGGATTCTTACCAGTGGTTTAATAATGGCGTGTTGTTGGAAGGAGAGACTGGCAGAACACTTAATCTGGTTGGATTAGAAGGTACCTTCTTCGTGGTAACAAGCGACGAAACATGCTCAAGAAAATCAATTGAATTTGAGTTTAGAGTGACATCTACTGAAGAAGACTTGTTTGAAAGCGAGTACAACCTATATCCAAATCCAGCTAACGAGAGATTGAATATAGATTTACAATCAGCCTATTCAGGAGTTGTTGAAATCAATATGCTGGATCTTTCAGGTAGAAAGGTCTATAGCAAGTCGTACAATAAAAATGGTTTCCAATTCAATGAAACCATCAATACTACAAACCTATCAAATGGTCTTTATGTGATTAGAATCACTCAGGGACAATCTGAAACCAGCAAGTTGGTGGCTATTGAAAAGTAATAAATTATATAGATAATTTTTTGAACGAAAAAGCGATCCGCCAATTGGCGGATCGCTTTTTTTAATTTTGGGCACTCCTGAAATAGTTTAAGTGTCTGTATTTGAGGGGATAATGGTATTAAGAAGATAGATAAAAACCCCG
>JBCBHL010000547.1:0-3665 GCA_038525605.1 Bacteroidota bacterium | reverse complement strand
CTGGAGAACTCTGAATGAATTATTCAGGCTTCACCCCGAAATTGGGATGAGAGTTCTCCAGGTATCTTCGTTTGGATTCTTGAATTCATAAAGTTGTAAAGAGTGTAAGCGAGGCTCATTGATGATTTTGGGAATATCGGATGTTGAAATGTTGTCAACAATGTTGATGTTACCGCTAAAATTCTTCCATTTCTCTTGCTTACCGAAAACCTTCATGAGTAGTACTGTGAGGTACAACGTCAGCTTTATGCTGTAAGCTGAACCTAAATTGATTTCTACTTAAACTAACGAATTGGACTTTCCTTTGCAAAAGAAAAAATAGCCCATTGTCTATTGGACCCTTTAATAGTTTAGTTTAAAAGCCAATTTATGTGCTATGCCTTTAAATTGTTGCTTGCCAAAACCGGAAGATGATTTTAATGAAATCAGTTCTATTGCTTTGGCGTAGGCATCATTTCTACTATAACCAGGCATTAAGGTTCTTACACTGAAGTTTATGCCTGAATTGACTGGTATCAGGCTTACTATGTCCATTTTAGCGGGATGAATAATTACATACATCCAGACTTTTTTCTTAGAATGGAAAATCATTCCCGGAAGGAGAACTCCCTCTGGTTTTTCATCATACATACTAATAATCTCTTCATCACTTGTGAAATTTAATGGGAATTTATAGAAGCTTTTCGCTTCTGCTTCTTCTATGGCCAATGCAGACTTAGGTAACGTAAGGCTATTATTCTTCATTATGGAAAGGTTTCTTTCATAGTCCCATAAGGACTTGTCTTTCCGGCTCAATCCATCAGATGCTGCATTGATATACTTCTGGATGTTACTTAGCAAGAAATTGAATTCAAATGGCGATAGCCCGTCATTAGGAACCATGCATGAAAAAAAGGATGACTTTTTCTCTGCCAGAAAAGCTGATAACCTATATCCATCTATCTCGACTTTGGAACCTGGTTCAGGTCTATAATCGCGATCTAGTTCTAACTTAATGATGCCGTAGCTTTTCGGATCTTTTTTCGTCAAAAAATCTTCGATTTCATCTTCATTGAGGTATTCAATCTCCCGGTGCATATTCCAATAATTGTTGAATGCACTTTTGATAGATTCATTTACATTCTCAAGGTATTCTTTATAGTTGGCGATGTCTTGTGGATTTTTCGAGATCCTCTCTTTAAAAATCTTCTTTTTGAGTTTCTTATCGTCGTTTTCGAAACTTCTCAATTGTACTATAAGTTTCCTGTCCTTGAAACTAGCAGCTTCTTTTTCACCCGGCATGATAAACTGGGATTGTGCATGGAATGATAGTATGAATGTTAAAGCAAATAGTAAAGTATATTTCATAAGTCGATTTTTTGTTTTTAAAGCCTTTGTGTGAATCGTGCTAAGAGGCATTGATTTTGTTTCGGACACAAGATAGCTAAATCTCTGATTTGGTTAATAGCTTTTCATAATAGACAGGTTTTGCACTGCAGAGTTTTTAATAAACTTCTATGCCGGAGTTGTATTTTTTCATATTGAATTGATACAAAAGCCCTGGTCGATGAGAAACATTTTTTTCAAATTCATTTGATGCCTCAATATAATTGAGTTTTTTAATTCTTTTTCTGAAGTTCCTGTTATCTAATTTCTTTTCATACAATTCTTCATAAACTTTTTGGAGTTGATTCAAAGGGAATTTGATTGGTAGTAAGTTGAAAACGACTGGTTCAATCCTTACAAGTTGCTTTACTCTTTCAATCGCATGTTTCACTTTTTTGCCATGATCAAAAGGCAATTCAGGATAATCTCTAAAATGAAACCACTTCCAGGATTGAGAAGCTTCAGCTACAACCAAATCATCAAATTTCACCAAAGAAAAATAAGCAATGGAGGCAATTCTATTTTCTTCTGAAGGATCGGTTAAGCTATATGCCCTCAGTTGCCTGAGATATATATTGTGAACACCAGTTTCTCTTTTAAGAATAGCCTTAGCAGTTTCTTCAAAGCTTTCAGTCTCTGTGACAAACCCACCAGGTAATGCCCATTGATTTTTGTTAGGGTGATTGACCCTTTTTGTGAACAAAATCTTCAACTGATTAGATCGGTTATCATAGCCGAGAATTACACAATCAACTGCAATTTTAAAATATTTCATTGCTTTACGTATTTAATACGTTAACTTAGTGTTTTAGATAAGTTAAAATTAAAACTATGCAAAAAAGGTCAGTAATATTCGATCACGACGGCTCTGCCGATGACTTTCTCTCACTAATTCTGTTACTGTCAATGCCTGATGTTGAAATTATTGGAATCAGTATTACGCCGGCAGACTGCTATATCGAAAATGCATTGGAAACCACGTTGAAGCTTCTGGAGAGAGCTGGAAAATCAGAGATTGAAATAGGAATTGGAAATTTTCATGGAATAAATGCCTTTCCGTCTCATTGGCGCGCTAAGCCTAAAGTCATCAATGCTCTTCCTTCACTAATTGGTATTGAAGTTGAGGGCAATCCGACTCAGTTCATAGATAGTGTTGAGCTCATCACTAGAAAGATACTATCGTCAAATGATCCGGTCACAATAATGATGACAGGCCCATGCTCCAACCTGGTTCATGCTATCCGGGAAAATGCGGATCTTGTTCATCACATTGAGGAGGTCATCTGGATGGGAGGAGCCTTTGACGTGCCTGGAAATGTGGCAACTTATAATCATAATGGAACAGCAGAGTGGAATGTGTTTTGGGATCCTATATCGGCCAAAGACCTTTTGAAGTACGGTTTAAACATTGTATTTGTACCTCTCGATGCAACCAATGATGTTCCGGTAAGCATGGACTTCTTAAAAGAGTTAGCGAATCACCGGGAGCACCAATGGGCAGATTTGGCGGGTCAGTTTTGGGCAACTACCATAGACACGATACCAGCATATGAATACATTTATTTTATGTGGGATGTATTGGCAACCAGCTATTTAGCAATACCGAATGCATTTGTGTTTGAAAGTATGGAAGTCGATATCGAAGCAGTGGGACCAAGTGCCGGCCGAACAGTCAGGAAAGAAGGTTCTAATCAATTCGCTAAAGTCGCAATGAATGTAAATAAAGAAACTTTTTATGACTACCTGATAAATACGCTTACTACCTGAATTCGTCTCATTCGGGCACAATGCTCATTGAATGAGTAACAGAGGATTTTTATTAAATAGTTTTTCAGTTTAAAACTGCTCTTTTTTCGCAATTACTTGTTTCGTTTGAGCGAATATATCTCTATTATTCCTTCTTTTAATTGAAAGGATCACTATATTCTTCCTTTGTTGCAATGGTTTCATCTGTCAATGTGTGCAAAAAGGCAACAAGAGCTTCTTTCTCTTCCTGGGTTAGATTTAACCGAAGGACATTTGAATTTAGCGATGGGTCATCAGTGTCTTTCAATCGAAAGTTTAGATTTGGATGGTCCTGTACATCCGTGCTGTAGTGATTCACTACTTCCATCAGGGTTTGAAATCTTCCATCGTGCATATAAGGAGGTGTTAAAGCAATATTCCTCAGGGATGGCACTTTAAATATCGCCATATCTGATGCATTGCCTGTAATTTCTCCTAAACCTTTATCGGAATAGTTAAAATCAAGACCATTATTTTTTACTTCGTCATTTACATGCTGAGGAGTTCCGTGACAG
>JBCBHL010000546.1:0-3666 GCA_038525605.1 Bacteroidota bacterium | reverse complement strand
CTATTGGCCATACCTCTCTGTGCAAATGACTTTCAGCGATCGCACTTTCATATAAAATATAGATCTTTTTAGCTAGATTACTTCTCTCCGGTTCACCATTCATTACAGAAAGGTTTTCTTCTATCAGTGTACTAATCAAGCCAATAAAACTGTTCTTCTGTTGTTGGATAGTAATCCGAATTTTCTTGTTCTCTTTAGGAATTTCTGATATAGTATTGATACACCAGCAGCCATTAAAATCCTGATCCCTGAAAAACTGCTTTAAGAAATCAAACAATCCCAAAATTTTGTTTTTACCTTTTTCATTCGTATCCAGATACTCTGTTAGGTTGCCTAAAAAAGTTTCATCCTTATATTCCAGATACGCCAAACAAATTTCCTCTTTTGAGCTAAAGTGACTGTAAAGTGTGGCCTTTGCAATACCCGCCTCCTTAATAATCTCATTAATTCCAGTCAGGTTATAACCTTTTGAATAAAACAACTCAGAAGCTGTCTCTACGATTGTTTGCCTGACTTTAGAATGTTTCATGATACAATAATAAAAAAAAATTCATAAAACAGACAAGTCTGTCTTTTTTTATTCCTGTTAAAAAAATGGATTTGTAGTTACCAGGACATATCAATGCTGAAATAAGGTAAAATTCGATACTTTTGTAAAAATAAAACAACAATTATGTTTCAACCGAATTGGAAAATCTTCTTCCTTTTTTTCCTATTCTTAAATATTGCCACAGTTATTTCCTGTTCGGATGATAACAATCCGGAAGTAGTTGAGGATAAAGAAGATGAGGACGACGAAGAGGTACCAGAAAATGAAAAGTACAATTTACTAAGGACTGATTACAATTGGATTGCTACCACAGATAAGGGAAGTCCTGCTCAGGTTATCAATCTCAAAGAGTTTGGCAATTTTAATATTCAGCCCAATCAGGAGCAATTCTGGTCTGAAGAAGAGATTGAAGAGGCAATCAATGCTTTACTATTTGTCAAACTGAATAATGGCGCTGGTGAAGAAATAGATGTCACTTATCAAGTGTATGATGGTGCAGTAAAGGAAGCTCAAAGAACTGTTACGGTAAAAAGTACATCAGTGGAATTCCTTTGCGACGGCAAGCCTTGTCTGGATGAAATTACGCTGACTGAACCTGACTATTTTAAAATAGTTGACATGAATTTCGGAAGTCTTGCTCAGCTGGATAACCTTGCCACCTACAAAACCTTCAACCTGGATCCAGCTTTTGATGCAAAGTGGTTGCAAATGGAAGTAGATCGTGCTCTAAACGCCTTATTACTACATCATTTCGACAAAGATATTGGAGACGAGGTGCAGGTGACATATGAAATTTATAACGGTGTCAGTGTCGTTAGCAAAAGTTCTGATCTTGTTTTAGTTGACTCAGCTCCATTTAATGTCATCGCCTATGATCAGCGATCAGTTGAAAAGACCAACAATACGCAAACTTATGTTCACTACATGCCCTGGTACGAATCTAAAGATCATGACGGCTATTGGGGACTACACTGGACGATGTCCAACAGGAACCCGGATATCATTGATGCCGATGGCAAACGGGAGATTGCTTCTCATTACTACCCTACTATCGGCCCGTACTCTTCCAATGATCCTGATCTTGTAACCTATCACCTGCTTCTAATGAAGCTATGTGGTATCGATGGAGTGCTAATCGACTGGTATGGTACCTATGATGTCAATGATTATGCTCAAAACCTCATTAACTCAGAAGCTTTAATTGCTCAAACCAGTGACATTGGGATTGATTTCGGTATCGTTTACGAAGACAGAACCACAGAAAATGTCGTCAAGGCAGGAAGGGCATCAACTGCCGTACAAGCAGCCAGTAAAGATTTCATTTATATGAAAAATCAATATTTCAGTGCTGATAATTACATCAGGGTCAATGGTGAAAACTTATTATTGACTTTTACTCCCGTACATATCGAGTCTCCGACACAGTGGGATCAAATTCTCGCAGCAAGTGGAACCGACCCGTTGTTTCTGCCGCTATACGGCCAATCCCGTGACCTGGGAGACAATGCAGACGGGGAGTATTCCTGGGTTACCACTAACAGCGATCACTTTTCCGGATTGCAATATTTTATCAATTCTGTCATGCCTTCTCTCCCTTTTGCAATTTCGTCGGCCTACCCTGGTTTCAAAGACTTTTATAAAGAAGGTGGCTGGGGTGATGGTTTCGGAGAAATCGTCCACAATGGCACTTCAACATTTGATCAGACACTTGGCCTTAGTGAAAACAACCATATAACTCACGTTCAACTGGTAACATGGAACGATTTTGGTGAAGGAACGATGCTCGAACCTACAATTGAGTTCGGTTATTCTTTACTGACGGAAGTCCAGCAATTCACCGGAGTTTCCATCGGTGAAGAGGATTTGAAACTTGTTGAAAAACTTTACAAATACAGAAAAAGTGCTGGTGACGATGAACTGATCAACTTGCAGTTAGATCAGGTTACTTATTATCTAAAATCGCTACAGACCAACCGTGCAAGTGCTCTTCTTGATAAGATCGATGTAGATTAGAGAGTTATCAAACCATGCTTTTGTTGCAATAGCTTGCTTTATCAAAGTCCCGGATGTTCATTGAAATGATGGGTACATCCGGTAGTAAGTCATTTAACAATGAAACTATTCTTGAGGTGAGTTCCTGTTTCTGACCGTCGCTCCGTCCTTCCATGATATTTCCAAACACATGGATGAAATCGTCATCACCATCGCCAGCGAGAAATTCATCAAAATCCTGAATCCTTACTTTGATATCTCCCTTGGAAAAAAGCTTTGTACTGTCAGCGGCATCATAGACTTTTTGCATCAGCTCTTTCTTGCTGATTTTCTCAAGTACATTAGCTGAACAATGAATGATAAAGTGGGGCATTGGTATTGCTTATCTGATTCGATCCATACTTTTCACCAGCTTTTCATCTTTTCTGATGAATCTGTTGGCAGAAAGATTGAATAACATAGCACTGACCAGAGCGAAGAAGCCAATCCCTGGAAAATCGTGGGTGGCTGTTCCTATTAGTTCATCCATTTGCGTATATCGCCACATCCCGAGGGCCAGCGTTACCCCCATCAATAAAGAACAAACTGCTCCGAGTTGCATCTGACGTAACCTGTTCTTATACTGGAGAAGTGAATAAAGTGCAATCCCTGCAATAACCAATGGTAAAATAAACAAATAAATATTCCCGGAAGTCTCTACCACCTCCTGCTTATTGTCAACCATTTTTATCTTCACCATTTCTGTGGAGGTTAAATTAACAGCCTCCTGAGTTTCGTTATTAGATTTCACCCAAAACACAAAAAATACCGAGCTAACGAGCGCTGCTATCACTAGTACCAGAAATATTGATTGAATACGTTGAATCATCTTCTATTTGTTTTTTCATCGCAAAAAAAGAAATAATTCAGCAGATTAGCAATTTGTATTTTACATAATCATCTACAATAAAAAAGGAATGCATCGATATCATCAATGCACTCCACCATACTCATCGTAATTGAATTAACTTTTCTATAGCTGATTGAAAAGTACTTTGTCAAAATTGAATTCTATAGAGTACATCCGGGAAAAATCCAATCTGATCCACACTATTACTCTGATCAGTTACCTCATTGTATCGTCT
>JBCBHL010000545.1:0-3683 GCA_038525605.1 Bacteroidota bacterium | reverse complement strand
TGAAAATGGAGATAGTCCAAAACAGCTTTTAGCCAGAAGTAGATATCTGCTTTTCAAAAGAAAGAAGAAATGGACTCCTTCACAAATACATCGAGCTGAAATATTATTCAGGCTTTATCCGAAGTTGGAACAAGCTTATCAACTGGCACAGGACCTTGGATATATTTATCAATCTACCAAACATAAAAATATAGCACTCACCAGACTAGCCAGATGGTATGAGCAGGTAGAGCAAGCAGGATTCAAATCATTTAATACTGTATCCAGAACTATTCAACAGCATTACCAAACTATCTTAAACTTTTTTGAAAGACGAAGCACTAATGCTGCAGCAGAATCATTCAATGCAAAAATCAAAGCCTTTAGAAATCAATTTCGTGGCGTTAGAAGTATCTCCTTTTTCATGTACAGACTCTCTAAAATCTATGCTTAGTACAATTTACCCCTCAGGAATATTGCTTGATCCATCATAGAAGGCTCCCGTACGACAGGAGTCTTTTTTATGATTTGTCACAAAAAGTAAAATCCCAGCCTATAGACCGGGATTTTTTTTCATGAGATGGGAATATCTTTAATATCAATATTTCCAAATATCTTTTATTCTGCTTTTTGTATTGCAAATATACAATCTTTTTGTAATTCTGTAAATATCAGGATGAAAAAAATAAGTCGCTCGACAACATTTGTTGAAAAGCGACTTGCACTTGCCTGATATTAAACTACTTAACAATTCACTATATCACAATTACTTTTTTGCAACCAGATTAACACTCAATTCGAAATCATCGTAGATTGTTTTGTCCCCGAGGTTATCGAAAAAGCTTCCGCTTCCATATCTGATATCATATTCAGATCTGTCAACAGTTAGATCAGCATTACCTTTCAAGGAATTACCTGACTGGTCCAGGTTAGCGATAAACTTGATTTCTTTCGTAGTACCTTTTATGGTAAGGTCGCCGGTTACTTTGTATTTTCCAGGGCCCTGAGGCACAACTTTTGTAATAACAATCTTTGCAGTAGGGAATTTGCTAACGCCAAAAAAGTCGTCAGACTTAAGATGACCTTCTAAATCACCTTTGTACTGACCAGTCAAATCCAAAGTGTTGATTGTGGTCATGTCGATAACGATTGTACCACCACTAAGCTGACTGTTTTTGAAATCTAATGATCCGCTTTTGATCTTAATATTTCCATTGTGGCTACCTGTTACTTTCTTACCAATCCAGGTTACGTTACTGGCAGAGTTGTCAATTTTGAATGATTGAGCGTTTGCGCTAAAAGTAAAAGCGATTATAGCTACCAGCGATAAAATGTAATTAAGTCTTTTCATTGTTCTATCTATCTATTAAAATAAATGTATGTACATATAATGTATGTGAGGATAACGTTGATGGGATCAAAAGTGTTTCAGAAAAACTGAATTTTATTTGATTTTTTTTGAATAGAGGTGTAGCCTGGTTGGGAAATTCTCTCATTAAATGAAAGTAGATAAGATTAGATTAATCGATAAAAAGGGATCGTTGATTTATGGAATTTGGTGATTTTAGAATCCTTTTGAAAACACTAATTATGAAACAGCTACTAATACCTGCGATGCTAATCTTGATCAGTCTAAATATTCATGCGCAAGAAATGCCGGAATTAGGTAAATCAATAAGTGTGGTGGGAATTGCGGAACAACAGGTAGTCCCTGATGAAATTTACTTGCAGGTCAGATTGAAAGAGTATAAAAGAGGAAATCAAAAGGTATCGATAAATATGCTCGAGAAAAACCTGATTAGTTTAGTTGAAAAGCTGGGATTGCCTGCAGATCATTTAACGGTTGAAAATTTCTATGGGGCAAATTGGAATTTGAAAAGACGGAAAAATGATGATTTACTGGCCTCCAAATCTTTTAAACTATTGGTGAACAGCGTAGCTAAACTGAACGATTTCATTGAAATGCTCGATGATCAGGGAGTTCAGGCTATTAGTATTAGTCACTATACTCATTCAGAAATGGACAAACTCAAGTCTGATCTAAAAGTTAAAGCAATCAAATCAGCGAAGAAAAAAGCCGATGATATGCTGTCTGCAATAGGAGAGGAATTAGGTGTCGCTTTAGAAGTTACTGAAATTGAGCAGGATTTTCTTCCCCAAAGCAAGTACATTGAGTCAAAAGATTATTCAAATACGGTATTTCTTAAATCCGAAGATAAGTATAAATCCGAAATTGATTTTAAAACCATTCAACTCAAAGCCAGCATAAGAGTAGTGTTTTCGATCAGGTAATCAGTATAAGATGTAAGTTTTCGATTGGGTTTGATGAGTTAAATAAAGACCTTTCCTTTAGCAATCATTCATTTTTCAGTGTTTTTTCCGATCCTTGTGGACTGTTGAAAATTGACTCAAAAGAAAAATTCCTGACCAATTGATTACCATTTGCTAATTGTTGCATCTAATCTATTGAACACTTTAAATCACTAATGAAATAATGATCGATTATTCGATTAAAAGTAATATCTGACATTTAATAAATAATCCTTGTCACATAAACACTACACTACCATACTATAACGTTTACAATCGTGATTAATAATGAATTTTTACAAACAACGGTTGTTGAAATCCGTTATGGATATCATGGTTTTCAGTGATGTTTTTAATACGAATAATCAATGTCAAATAGTATTTATACAAGTTTGCCCGACAAATACAAAATTTATTTTTCAACCAACTTAATATTTGCTAAGTTCGCCACTATCTCTTAAATGAAAATTATGCTAAAAAGCTTTCCACATTATAAACAACTTGATACAATGGATTGCGGGCCCACCTGCCTGCGCATCATAGCCAAGCACTATGGAAAGCAATATTCCCTTCAATCCCTGAGAGAGAAGAGTTACATTACCAGAGAAGGGGTCTCTCTTTTGGGTATTTCTGATGCTGCCGAGAACATCGGTTTTAGAACCCTGGCAGCTAAAATTCCTTTTGAAAAACTCAAGGAAGAAGCGCCTACACCGTTTATCGCTCACTGGAGGCAGCAACATTTTATAGTGGTTTATGGATTTAAGGGAAATAAAGTATTGGTTTCTGATCCCGCTCATGGTAAACTGAAGCTCACTAAGGAAGAATTCCTGAAGGGGTGGCTCAGTGATAAAGACAGAGGAGAAGAGACGGGAGTTGTGCTGCTAATGGAACCTGCCCCTGATTTTTACGAGCAGGAAGGAGAAAAATCTGATAAAACAGGATTCGCATTTCTATTTAACTACCTGAGGCCTTACAAAAAGTTAATCATTCAGCTGTTTCTGGGAATGCTCACTGGCAGTTTACTTCAGCTGATCTTTCCGTTTCTCACCCAGTCGATCGTTGACTTTGGTATTCAGAATCAAGACCTGGGTTTCGTTACGCTGATATTAGTTGCACAGGTGATGTTGTTCGTAAGTCGTACAGCCGTGGAATTTAACCGTGGTTGGATACTGTTGCACATGGGAACCAGGATTAACATTTCGATTCTTTCCGATTTCCTAATCAAGTTGATGAGACTACCCGTATCTTTTTTTGATACAAAGATGATCGGAGATTTATTGCAGCGAATAGGTGATCATACAAGAATTGAGAATTTCCTTACCTCATCGACTTTAGATATCCTTTTTTCATTTATCAATCTGATCATTTTTGGAATCGTACTGGCAGTCTATGAC
>JBCBHL010000544.1:0-3695 GCA_038525605.1 Bacteroidota bacterium | reverse complement strand
CATTTAGTTTATTTCAATTAACATTATGACAATAAACTAAATGCGAACGAATAGTTAATTTTATTAAAATGCTTGGACTTCATCTTTACAACGCTTTACTTCGCATATCTTTTTCGAATGTCGATGTTGGTTGGATGAAAGTTTGTTCTTCCAACTCTTAATAATAATGATACGGCCATGTCTCAAGAGGGGCACCTCGTTGGTTTGGTTAGCAAATTTTTTTATAAACCTGAGCATGGCCTTTTTTACATTCGGAAATCCTCCTGTTTCTTGCTAAATCTAAATCAATTTTTAAGGAAAATTTGAAAATGATTTATTTGAAATCGATTTCAATTTATCGATCACCTAAAATTTCAAATCTTCTACGCGAATCTCATCTGATAATTCATTGAATTATATGCAATTGATATAACTTCAAGGCTTGACTAAAATTTAATAATATAATATGTCTTCTTACAGTAAATGGTATCATCCTTATAAGCCTGCTGCAAAGTATAATCAAAAAGTAGCCTATTTCAGCATGGAATTTGGCATAGATCAGGCATTAAAAACCTATTCAGGGGGTCTGGGTTTTTTGGCTGGTTCACATATGAGGAGTGCGTTCGAAAATAAACAAAATCTTGTTGGAGTTGGAATGCTTTGGAAATACGGTTACTACGATCAGGGAAGAAATGCTGATCAGACACTGCAACCTCATTTCGTTGAAAAAATATACAGTTATCTGGATGATCCTGGGATTACTGTCAAAATTAATATACATGGCAATGAGCATGTACATGTAAAAGCATATTGCCTGAAACCCGAGACTTTTGGGACTGTTCCGATTTACTTACTAACAACAGATTTGCCAGAAAATGATCATTTGTCAAGAACTATTACTGATAAGTTGTACGATGCAAATGAGATGACGAGGATCGCACAGAGTATTGTGTTAGGTGCTGGTGGTGCAAAGGTAATTGAAGCACTCGGTGGTGCTGATGTATATCATCTAAATGAGGGTCACGGATTGCCTGCACTATATTATCTAAACAATAAAGGCTACACCAAGAAAAATTTCGTATTTACTACACATACGCCTGAGAAAGCCGGAAACGAGGAGAAAGACGTTTATCTGCTCAACAGAATGGGCTTTTTCTCGAAGCAGCTTACTGAAGAACAGATGATGAAGCTGACAGATAATACCGGAGTATTGAATTATACAGTAGCTGCGGGGAGGTTATCGAAGATCACAAACGGCGTAAGTAAATTACATGGAAAGGTTTCTAAAGATATGTGGAAATCTTATAAGGGAATGAGTAAGATCATTTCCATTACAAACTCACAAAATCAGAAGTACTGGCAGGATAAAAAGATCATGAATCTGGCCCAGAAAGGGGATGCTAAAAACCTGCAGAAAAAGAAAAGTGAATTGAAAGCAGGCCTGATCGAAGCTGTTGCAAATCAGACGGGTAAGATTTTCGACCCGGAGGTTTTGACGATCGTTTGGGCAAGAAGGTTTGCCGGATATAAAAGAGCGGATTTGTTATTAAGAGATAGAAAGGAGTTTAATGATTTGATCAGCAATACTAACAAGCCTGTGCAAATCGTGTGGGCGGGTAAACCTTATCCTTTTGATAATGATGCTATTGACACCTTTAATTATCTGATTCAGGAAACAAAAGACCTTCCAAACTGTGCCATTCTTACTGGTTATGAGCTAGGCTTGTCCAAAATTTTGAAAAACGGTGCAGATATCTGGCTTAATAATCCACGGATCACAAGAGAAGCCTCTGGTACGAGTGGAATGACTGCCGCTATGAATGGTGCAGTCAATTTATCTACCGACGATGGCTGGATTCCTGAATTTGCGAAAAATAAGAAAAATTCGTTTGTATTGCCTGCGCTCGATCATAAGTTGCCGCATGTTACGCAGGACGATGAAGATGCTCAAAACCTGTACAAGATTTTGAAAAAAGATGTACTGCCATTATACTATAATAAACCAACTAAATGGTGGGAGGTAGTAGCGAAAAGTGTGAATGACGTAGTGCCGGAATTCGAGAGTGGTCGGATGGCCAAAGAATACTATGAATTAATGTATTCTTCCTAAATATTGGTTTGGATATATTTATTAACTTAAAGGGCTCTAATAAAGCCCTTTTTTTGTGAATGAAAATGTAAAAAATTTTGCAAATACACTGGCGATTGCCGGAATTACCGTTCTGGTATCGTTTTCTGCAATTTTTTTGGTAATTACCTATCTGACTAAACAAAAAGCAGAGGAAATTAACTATGCTTTATACACCGGGATATTAGACAAGAAAGGGAGTGAGATTGAGAGTTTGTTCAATGCTGCTTCACTGGTTTCACAAAACTTCAGCTTAAATGTCAATATAGCTACTCAGGAACTATTTTACACTAATTCCATGCAGGTTTTACTCAACTCGTATATTCAGACCGATAGTAGTTTTACCGGCCTCTGGTATTACATAGATGTAGTAAGTGCTGATCAAAAGGGAAAATATACTGGTGCCTATTGGAGTAATCAGCAGGGAAACATTGTCCGGTTATCAAAGTCGGATATGGGGGCATTTAGTGTTGACTATGACCTGATTAAAAGCAGAGATCTAGATTATGAAGTTACATTCACACGAGATACTCCTGACGGGCGTCCGGTTCTCAGATGTACCTATCTTTTGAAGGATTCCGGAGGCGTGGCTTTTGGTATGTTTGGAGTAGATGTATCTTTTGATCAGGTGGTTTCCAGCATTGAACACTCAGAAATGGAATCCGGCCCTTTTATTTATTTTGTTGATGATCAGCATATTGTAAGAAAGCATCCAAATGATGAGCTGGTCGGTATCTCTATCACTGATACTGTGGCCAGACCTGAGTTAAAACGGATGTTCTGGTTCGATCATGAACAGGAATATAAAATTTACGATAGTCAAAGCAGGCAATACATTTTCAGGTTTAACAGAACATTGAATTTGGGAGAGAGTCGTCATGGATGGTGTTTGGGGATGAATTTGCCGGCAGATATCGCCAGAAAAGACTTTATACCTATTAGGAATTTCATGCTTTTGGTAGGGTTCTTTTCATTTTTTCTGATGGGGATTTTTGTGATTTATGCGGTGTTCAGGTGGAAAAAGGAAAAGGAAGAAAGAGAAGAGACTGAACTGCTTCTTAGCAGCTCCTACGCACAGTTGCTGTCATACATGGAGGGTTCCGAACATGTGAATATCTACAGCATTGACAAGAACTATAGATACCTTAATTTTAATAGTTTCCACTGGCAGGAGATGAAACGGGTCTATGGTCAAAAGCCACAAAAGGGCGATAATATCCTGGATTTACTGCCTGATACTATTTCAAAAATTCTAAAGAACCATTACGACCGGGCGCTTTCGGGAGAGCATTTTATGCTGACCATTGAATATGAAAATGCCTATTATCAGCAAATATTTAATCCGATACTTGATAACCAGAATAAAGTGATAGGCCTTACCTGTAATTTCATTGATATCACTGACAAAGTAATTGCTCAAAAAGAGTTAGAGCAATACAGGGAACATCTGGAAGAACTGGTCGATGAACGAACTGTAGAATTAAGAAGACAAAAGGAGTTTTTCCAAATGTTAATTGACCAGGTCCCTAATCAGATATTCGTCAGAGACGGCGATGGGGTATACCCCATCGCCGTCTCTGACGAATAT
>JBCBHL010000543.1:0-3702 GCA_038525605.1 Bacteroidota bacterium | reverse complement strand
CAGTAGAAAAAGCATTGGTAAAAGCTATCCCTATCCTGATTGGGTTCCTGGCATCACTGGTGGGAATTACAGGATTAACGGCTAAAGTCCAGAAGATCATTAAGCGGGTAAGGAAGCGCATTGACAAAGCCATCGATAAGTTGATCAAAAAGGGTAAGAAGGCGTTTGGTAAGCTAATAGGTAAAGGAAAAGGATCTGATAAAAAGAAGTTAGATAAAAATGCAGAGGAAAAACAAGATTCGAACAAGGATACTGAAGCAGACGGAACAGTAAGTGTCCCAATTAGACTCAACGGGAAACCTCATACACTTTTAGCGGTAACTAAAGGCGGTAAAGATAGCTTGGAGATGAAATCCAGGCAGGAATCAATTGAAGATAGAGTAGCCAGGATTAACAGACAATTAGATGCCTATATAGCTGATCCGAATGTACCAGATAGTTTCAAAGATATTTTTAGAGAAATGAAGCAAGGCCCAATCACTCAGTTAGATAGGGTTGAGGAAGAAGCTACAGCGAAATTTAGAGAATTGAAGAAAACTAAAAAAGGTAAAAAACTTAAAAAAGATTCATTTATTAAAAAAGAAAAGAGTAAAGTACTAAATACAATTGTCGCTAAAATTGAGGAAATATGTAGAAGGCCCGGAATGGAAAATGTCCAGGATTTCTCTCCGTTAGCAATTGAGAGGGCCGATATTGCAAACTCAAAATTAGGTACCGAATTTACTGAAAAACAAGAGGCTGTTCAAAAAGTATTTACTGATATGAAAGAGGATATTTTAAGTGCCATTCCTCCTGGATCTAAAGTGAAATACAGAGGAAGTTTAGCCACTGGGATCAAAGGCCCTCACAAAACTGTCAATGATGCCATTCAATTTTTTGATCCCAAAAAATTTGATGCGGATGTATTTATTGAAGTAACCAACGAAGTTTGGGCACATGCAGGTACGCAAGTTCCAAAGGCAAGGACAGAGGGTAAATTAAAACTGCAAGAGATGGTGGCTTGGGACTATTACAGTCAATTGATTAGCTTGACCGATGCAATCAAAGAAAAACTGAAAGATATTACCGGTTACAAACTAAAAGGTGGTGAAGCTGATTTTGAGTTAATGATTCAATCTGTTCGAAAGTCTGAAAATCAATTGAGATCGGGGATCCAATATGAGCCAAATAGTTTTGCAAATGCAGGTTATCCCGAAATCGAAAAAAGACTTGTTAAAGAGAGAGATAAAGATGGAAATGATAAAATAATTTCGCCTGAAAATCATGTAGAAATAAACTTGTAAAAGATGTTAAAAGAAAAGTTGTTGTATAGTTCCCTCTATGTTTTGATTGACACTGATCAAATTGGAATTATTGATGGAATTGAAGTTGCGTTGGGAATTAAACTTGTTCATTCGTCAAGGGATGAGGATGGCAATGAGTATTGGTCCGGAAAATTACTGGGCTTTGAATTTTTAGTTTCTTACTCCGCGAATACACCTAAGGTTTATTGTATTTCTGTCAACTCAATGGTCAAAAGCCCAAAACCAGAAAAGTTAAATATTGATTTTCATTTTAAAGATATGCTTCTCAAATCAGGATTCAAATCAGTAATGACAAGTACGGAATACGGAGAATATTTAGATAATATAGGAGTAAAGTAGCAGTGCTGGCTTAATTTATTTTGCTTGATTCTACTACTTGTAAATGCAGAATAAAAAGATAGTTTTAAAAAAATGAGAAAATAAAATAGATCAATGCCTGCATCAATTGCCACCGATACTCAGAGTAATTCTCGAAACAATACGTTTCGGTCTGATAATGTGATGTCTGATATGAAAAAGCAGTCAGAAAACGGAAGCATGGGAAGTGCACAGCAGGCAATTCAATTGCAGCCATTAGAATCAGATAAAACTGACACTTCATTGGATTCCATTTCTGGTAACGGAGAAGAAAGCATTATGATGGCTGGTAATCCTGCAGGAGGCGGCAATTCTTCTCAAAGGAATAACAGCTCTGACATTAGCTGTAGAACCCTAATTGATATGCCTGGATTAAGTGCTGACGGGAATGCAGCCCATAGAATTATTACCGCTCATTTTATAAGCACCACCTCCGGAGCAACCGCAAGTATCGGTATACCTACAGCTTCTTTTACACCTTTTAGAACCGAAGGCTGTGCCGGGGATCCGCCTCATCGAATCGGCTATCAAACGATTGGCGGTAAAAAAGCTGGTATTGGCTACCCTGATTTGGTAAGAAGGCAAAACACTGAGGTTCAGATCGCTGAAATTAAGCCAGCCACCTATCCATGCGTGGAAATGGGTGAGAAACAATTGGCAAATTATGTAGCCAAAGGGAATTCAGATGAGGCAGCAACATACAGGTTTGAAAATAACATTGGGATATTTACTTCCATGCCAACGCGAAGATATAGACCTGCCATTCTGATTTATGACAATAAAACCTCATTGATATCTCAATGGTGTAGCGATGGATTGCTGGTTTATAAGCGAGTCCCTAATAAAAAGATTCCGGTACCCGTACCAATACCAGTTCCCGTAAAAAAGAGAGTTCCTGTTCGTGGTAAAGGTAAAGGTCGAAAATGTCCGGTTTCTCATGGGTGCCATCAGGTGCCTGGGATGCCTGGAGGACAATTCACCGATAAAAAATGGCCTAAACCTCCATTTAAAGACCTTCCAGGGAAGGATCGTGCAATGACAAGGCCTAATGAGAAAGACCTCAAGGCACTGAGAGACTGGATTAAAAAAGGAAATAGAAAACCGGGTAAACCCAGTACCTGAATGGAATTACTGTTGAGTTTGCTTTTGTGAGGTGTTGATATAGAACTGCTTAAGTTGTTGTTTGAACCTCAATGCAGAGATAAAATAAAGTTATGCCATCAGGTATGAAGCGACTTTCAAAGTCATATAAATAGAACGAAGAATTATTTTTAATACAATGAATGAAACGATAGAAAAATACCTCAATTACCTGTGGCAGATGTTTGCCTATGATATGGAAGTCATGAGTCAACCGTGGATGTATTACTGGTTGCTGATACCGATCATTGGCTATCTCACCTTTTTCTTTTGTAAATGGATCGTATTAACTACCCCCGTTTGGATTGCACCATTTATGATTTTGCAATCGCTGAAAAGTGTTAAAAAGAAAAGTAAAAAATGAGGAAATAATAGGAATCAATGCCTGCTCAGCACCATATCGAACATAGAGAAAATTCGCATAACCAAACGTTTCAGGACGATGCTGCTGTAATGGATGCTGCTGAGAAAGAAACTGGTGTTGAACAGGAGAGTACCACAGATGAGTCTGCTCAAGTAGAAAGTCAGGCTCCTAATTCATCTGATGACATTCCCATGGCAGGAAATAGTGCCGTTGATCCGGTTGATGCTTCCGCTGACAGAGCGGTACCTATGCATGGCAATGGCTCATCGGAATCTACAGGAGGTGCGCAACCGGAAAATAGTGATCAGGAAAACCAGGAGGAGCAAGTTGCTGAAGAGGAAGTGATTGAAAAACCTGTTGCTGCCGCAGGTGATACAGAATCACCCGGTGATGAATCTGTTCCTGCTGCACCCTTGCTGGCGGAACCTGAGGCTCCTCTGCTGGAACTACCCGCACTACCAACATGATCAGATTCATCACCGGGTGATTCTGTATCACCTGCGGCAGCAACAGGTTTTTCAATCACTTCCTCTTCAG
>JBCBHL010000542.1:0-3720 GCA_038525605.1 Bacteroidota bacterium | reverse complement strand
AAAGTTTTGCTAAAGATAGGGTTTCATATGGTTCCAAAACATACTCACAAGTGGTGATTTTTTGAAAAAATTGTTAATCTCTGAGATAGCTACTCATGTTATTCCAAATCATATTTATTTTCAATGGCATATCTCATCAACTCACCATTGCCTTCCAATCCGAGTTTTTTCACCATGTTTTTTCGGTGAGTATCAACAGTATTTTTTCCAATATTTAGCTTCTCAGCAATCTCTTTCGATGTTTTACCATTGGCAATCAAGCCGAGAATCTCTTTTTCCCTGGGAGACAACAATCCTTTCGATTTACTACCTTCGGACAGGTCTATTTGCAAATTGCCGTCATAGTATTTTTGACCCTTCGCCACTGTCTTGATACCTTCTACTACCACCTCCAAAGATGAATTCTTCGAAATATATCCGTATGCTCCTGCATTTATCATTTTTTTAATGGCAGGCGGCTGATTAAGCATCGTAAATGCCAGTACTTTGGTTTCAGGAAAGTCTTTATTGATGATCTTTGTCGCTTCTATGCCATCCAATTTAGGCATCCTAATATCGCAAAGCACAACTTCCGGCCGCCATCTTTTTACAAGAGAGATGAGTGTTTCGCCATCATTTGCACCCGCAATAAACTTGATATCGTCTTCATATTCCAGAAAAGACCTGATACCGTCAATCAGAGCCTGATGATCTTCTGCTATTACAATTTTAATCATATGGGTAT
Organism: Bacteroidota bacterium; assembly: GCA_038525605.1. Classification (GTDB taxonomy): domain Bacteria; phylum Bacteroidota; class Bacteroidia; order Cytophagales; family Cyclobacteriaceae; genus JANSWY01. The sequence continues at coordinate 2,996 of JBCBHL010000542.1, read as the reverse complement.
GTCTATAATTACACTGGTTCCTTTTCCGATGATACTGTCTATCATAAAGCTTCCGTCCAGCAACTCAATTCTCCTCTCAATATTGCTAAGACCTAATCCGCTATGATTGTCATTGTTTCTTACTGATACGTCAAATCCTACTCCATCATCTTCAATCATCAGATTCAAACTATCATTGTGTTGCGTAAACTGAATGACGATTTTTTTAGCATCAGCATGCTTGATGATATTCGCAATCAACTCCTGAACAGCTCTAAACAAATTCAATTCTATCGAATTACTCAACCTGCCTTCCATACCAAACTCCATCAATTCTATCTTCAGATGGCTGGCAGACATAATATCAGTTGTCATTTTACGGATTGCTGGTAACAGTCCATCTTTGGAATACACCCCAGAGTTTTTCATTCTGGAAATATTCCGAATTTTTTCATAGGCTTTATTCAACATAGCCTGAGCCTGGTCAATTGAGTTGATATGTTGATTTTTCTTATAGCTTTCGATGTAGAGTTTGATGGTTGCCATCATACTTCCCAGGTCATCATGCAATTCATCAGCTACTTTTAACCGCTCTTTCTCCTGTCCTGCCAGCATCGCATCGATGTTAGCGAGTTCCTGTTCTTTTAAAAGAGTTGCTACCTTCTGAGACTCTATCTCTTTTTCTTTTTCTACCAAGAGACGCTTTTTAGTAGCATTTTTTTGCAACAACAGCGTAATGCTTCCAAGCAAAATGAGCAAGGATACGGCTCCAATGATGTAAGTCCTGATGTTTCGTTCTACCTTTTGATAGTCAGCTTTTAACCGCAGGTTTTCCAACTCCTTCTTTTCTGTTTCGTATTTCGTGTTGATTTCTGCAATGCTAACATCAATTTGTTTTGTGTGAGAGTCTCGTCTTAGTTTCAATTCGGTCTCTTTATGATGGTATGCAGAATCATGATCACCTACTAATCTAAGGTGTTCTGCCAGCCATTGATGATAGATAACTTGATTGTCGAAATCATTTGAATCCATCAAATCTTTAACCTGTAAAAAATAAGTCTTGGCAGAGTCATACTGCTTTATGAAGTCAAATACAATCGCTTTATTATTGAGTATTCCGACTCTTGCATGTTTTTCAAAATAAGACGGTTTGTAGCGGGCGTATAGTTGGGCTGCCTCATCGTAGTAGGAAATGGCACTTAAGAGATTTTCATCTCTGGATCGACCTTCTATGGTCTTTGAATAGACATCATACTTCACACCTATTAGTTTTTTACAATAGGCCAAGACTGCCAGGTTACCATTTCTCTCGGCACTGGCCGCTGTTGCCATAAACTCCTCGATTAAAGGAATTGATTCGATCAAAGACTCTGCTCGGTTTCTGTGAAGTCTTGCCAGGTCTTTTTCAAATGTGTCGAAAGCATAGGCATCATACCTGTTTGATAAGGTATCTAATAGTTGGTGGTTTTTTCCATTATCGTTGACATGATCTACCATTCTTTTTAATGACTCACAAATCAGCAGGGAATCTTTTAGTTTTTTTGCCTGTTCGTAAGCTTCCAGATAATGACGATATGCCAATGAAGATTCCAGGCCCTTTTCCTCCAGGTAATCACCCAAATACAATCTAAAAACCACACTATTAAATGAAGTGTCTTGCTCAAAAACCTCTGTAGAACTTGATGGAAATCCCTCCAGGGTGCCTTTCTGGAAATAATCATATTTCCATTTAACGGCTAATGCCGTCAGGCTGTCTCCGGTTGACATGCCTGCAATATTGACAGAATCAAACGGGCAGTTTTGAAATTTATACTGTCGAAGACTGTCGACTGCATTGTAAATAGCAACACGATTTTCATTTTCCTGAGCAAATGAAAATCGTGTTACTGAAAATAATATGATGATGTAAACTAGCTTAATCTTCAACGAATTAGTTATCCTCCTCCTAATTTAACAAAACATGATCTATCATTGTCGATTTCTTTGGCACTATCTATAATCATACCTGTTTTTATTCCTTTTATTCTCTCATTTTCCAATGGTACTGAGATTCGAATGTAATGTTCTTCGACCTTCATAGGTTCTTCAAAGGTCAATTTGACCTTTTCTAAGATCTGACCGTCTAAATCATCAGATAATTGAAGTTTCAACCTAAGATTAAATCTGGAATTTCCTTCTTGATACTTCAACTGCTCTTCAATATTATTTATTGAAAAATTGAAGATACCATCCATTGTTACACTTCTAAAATCAGCATGGAGAGAAACTATTCCTTCGTCCGTTTTTTCTAAATCGTAAAATTTAGCCCCTATAGCGAAAGTAGAACCAAGAATATGTGCATAATATATACCCTGATATAGATCCTGATATCCTTCCTGTAAGCTGTATGTTAAATAAATTCGTTTGTCATTATTACTCATAATATTCATTTTTAATAAAATTTCTCAAACTCAAATTGTGTATTGCTTAATCTTAAATTGATAGCTGCATTCAGAATATCCAATGGCATAAAATAACTACATTGGTCACCTTTATCTTTTACCAATAATCCCACTGCTTCATTTTGCATATTAGCGACTACAGAACCGGAATCGCCCGGTAGCCCAAGATTAGTAGTTTGGATCGTTCCAAAAATGCAGTCCGGATGATCATCATTTTCGCGAACGACGCAGCAAGTTGATATCACAATTCCACATCTGATTTTTATATCATCGACACCACTACAAATCTTTACTGGTGTACCTTCCAATACCGATGCACCGATGTGTTCTTTTAACTGGAAACAACAGACACTTCCTCTTTGGATATTAACATTTTCATCTACGTTTATCAATGCAATGTCATTGCTACGATCGTACCAACAAAGTTCTCCTAATAACTCTCCTGATGTAGGCGGAGATTCGATCTTATCACCGATATCCGAATAATCCTTTTTTCTGGTTCCTCTGACAACATGATAAGCAGTTAAAGCATAGTTATTGCCTGATTTATCAGTCAAAAAACATCCAATTGAGCCT
>JBCBHL010000541.1:0-3725 GCA_038525605.1 Bacteroidota bacterium | reverse complement strand
ACATTTAACAAAGCTCAGGAGAGAGAAATCAATGTAGCTTTGAGTAATACATTCGGCTTTGGTGGACATAACACATCTACCACAGAATGATTGATTGTAGGAGGGATCAAATTGTTCTGTAGAGCCAATATACTGGCGATTGCTTCAATGGCTCCCGCAGCACCTAACAAGTGACCTGTCATCGATTTGGTAGAACTGATATTCATCTTGTAGGCATGATCACCAAAGACATTTAAAATGGCCTTAAGCTCTCCGATATCTCCCAGAGGAGTGGAGGTACCATGAGTATTGATGTAATCAACTTCTTCCGGTTTGATGTTTGCATCTTCCAGACAACTATTCATTACCTGAATGATTCCTAACCCTTCCGGATGTGGAGCTGTGATGTGATAGGCATCTGCTGACATCCCACCACCAATTAATTCTGCATAAATGTGAGCACCCCTTGCTTTGGCATGTTCGTATTCTTCCAGGATCAAAGCTCCTGCGCCTTCACCTAGAACAAAACCATCTCTGGTCTTATCGTAAGGTCTGGATGCTGTTTCAGGAGCATCATTTCTTTCTGATAGCGCTTTCATCGCATTGAAACCACCAATTCCTGATTCCACAACAGCAGCTTCCGAACCACCAGTCAACATAATATCTACTTTACCCAATCTGATGTGAGTAAACGCATCGTTGATGGCATTGGTAGAAGAAGCACAGGCTGAAACTGTTGCATAGTTTGGGCCCATGAAACCATATTTCATGGAAAGATGACCCGCTGTAATATCAGCGATCATTTTTGGAATGAAGAAAGGATTGAAACGAGGTGTTTCATCATTTTTTACATATCCCGTAACTTCATCGTGAAAAGTTTTGAGTCCGCCGATACCGGAACCCCAAATTACGCCAACCCTGGCCTTGTTAATTTCTTCTAAATTTAATTTTGAGTCTTGGATAGCCTCTTCTCCAACGACCATTCCATATTGGGTAGTTGGATCCATTTTTCTGGCTTCTTTTCTATCAAGGTGCTCAGCGGCGACAAAGTTCTTAACCTCGCAAGCAAACTTGGTTTTAAACTTCTCAGGGTCAAATTTTGTAATTAGGGCAGCTCCACTAACTCCATTAGAAAGACCATTCCAGTATTCCTGAACGTTGTTTCCCAGAGGGGTAAGTGCACCTAAACCGGTAACGACAACTCTTTTTAATTCCATAAATTAGAATAATAAAGGAAAATTTATGCTGCTTACTTCTATTTTACGTTTTCTTCAAGATATGATACAGCCTGTCCAACTGTAGCGATGTTTTCCGCTTTATCATCTGGGATAGAAATATTAAATTCCTTTTCGAATTCCATGATTAATTCTACTGTGTCCAGAGAGTCAGCTCCTAAATCATTTGTGAAACTTGCTTCTTTAGTTACTTCAGATTCTTCTACACCAAGTTTATCAATAATGATATTCTTTACTTTGCTTTCTATTTCAGACATTTATAATAATGTTTAGTTAAAATACGGTGCAAAGAAATACATAAAACTAAATAATGTCAAACTATTTTTTTAAAGTTCAGTTACCGACAGGGTAATATTATCTGAAAAATCGTCTCAATGACGGTTTACAGGCTATTTTGCTGGAATTTGAATGAATAATCAATGCCTTTGTAATAGTCTCGCAAAGATTAAAACGCAAATGAAAACGATGGTCATTTCGATTACAGATGTTTTGTGATCTGAATCTGCCAATACTCCTTCAATAATTATGGGTTATAATTTTTCTGTTGCTAATTGTAAGTACTACTTTTACAGACAGTTTGAAAATTAGAAACGTTCGTTAATTAAACTTTTGTTTGATTACTAAAATGCCAGGAAAGAAAAATAAGTTAAAGGTTGATGTTGAATATGGTTTTGATTTGATCGGGGTGACTTCCTCTGTAAAAGAGTATAAACTAGCCTGGATTTTAAATCAATGCGATTCTTGCGATTTTATCAAATCATCCGATATCCAGATTGATTTTGTGGGTCTCAAAAATATCACCATATCTAACTTTAAGTTTCAGACAGAACACACCAATGTTTACCTTTTAAAAAACAGATTGGTTTTTAACAACGCACTTTCTGATCAGTATTTGATTCCTGAGCTCAAACGCTTCGACTATTTTGTGAAGATCGATGGTGTCAGCGAATTATTTCCGACAAATGCTATATTAGCAACATTGAAGAACAGTGAGAATATTCAGTACGCAATAACACTTGACCCAAATACAATTAAACAAAAGGAAAATTTTATATTTTGAGAAATGAGTAAAAATCGCTTAAACAGATCCAAGATTGTAGCGACGGTAGGTCCGGCAAGTAACAACAAGGAAACGCTAAAACAATTAATTGAGGCTGGTGCTAATGTCTTCAGATTAAATTTTTCTCATGGTTCACACCAGGACCATCAAAAGGTAATTGACCTTGTTCGTGAACTCAATGACGAAATGGGGACTCACGTTGCATTGCTTCAGGATTTACAAGGCCCTAAGATTAGAACCAATCAGATTATAAATGGTGAAGTGCAGATAAAGGCCGGGGACAAACTCACTATTACTACCGAAGATCTGGAAGGTAACAACGAGGTGATCAGTACTACTTACCAGAACTTGCCCAAAGATGTGAAGCCAGGAGAGATGATTTTGATAGATGACGGGAAACTGGAGTTATTAGTCCAGGAATCAGATGAAAAATCTGTCATTACCAAAGTGGTTTACGGTGGTCCATTGAAATCCCGTAAAGGAATTAACCTTCCTCAAAGTAATGTATCTGCTCCTTCTCTGACTGAAAAAGACGAAAAAGACCTTGAGTTTGGACTTTCTCAGGAACTGGACTGGGTAGCTTTATCATTTGTGAGAGAAGCAAAGGATATTATAGACCTGAAAGCGAGAATAAAAGCTGCTGGTACGCATACCAAGGTAGTGGCGAAAATCGAAAAACCAGAGGCATTGAAAAATATTGATGCTATCCTGGAAGCAACCGATGGAGTGATGGTTGCCAGAGGGGACTTAGGAGTGGAGATAGAAATGGAAGATGTTCCTGTATGGCAAAAGATCATGGTGGAGAAGTGTAATGCACTTGGGAAGCCAGTGATCATCGCGACTCAGATGATGGAAAGTATGATCGAAAACCCCAGACCTACCAGAGCAGAGACTAATGATGTTGCCAATGCGGTGCTGGATGGTGCCGATGCGCTGATGCTTTCTGCTGAGTCTGCTGCTGGAAAATATCCCGTTCTAGCTGTAAAGAGTATGGCAAGAACTATTCTGGCAATTGAATCTAGTAAAGAAGAGGTTTACAATAAATTTCCTGAAAATTTAGATCCTACCAAGCATGAGAATCCTGGTGTGATGTTGATTAGATCCGCATGTCAGTTGTCTAAAAATGCAGATGTTAAGGCGATTATCAGCATGACAAAATCCGGTTTTACAGGCTATGAGGTAGCTAAATACAGACCAAAAGCGGAAATTTATGTTTTTACAGATGATCGTAAACTGATCAATCAGCTGAGCCTTGTTTGGGGGGTAAGAGGTTTCTGGTACGATAAAATGGAGAGTATTAATAAAACATTTGAAGACCTGCAGAATAAGTTGAAAAGCAGTGATTTGCTGGAAGAAGGGGATATTGTAGTCAATACCGCCTCTATGCCACTACACTGGAAAGGTCACACCAACATGATGAAAATCAATGAGGTGGAATAACTCATCTTTTC
>JBCBHL010000540.1:0-3750 GCA_038525605.1 Bacteroidota bacterium | reverse complement strand
CATATATTAGCCATATGAGATTCATATGGCTTTTTTTTATACTTTTCGCCGGACTTCTAAGTGCTTGCAGTAATTATAAAATTGTATCCTTTAACAATCCTGAATTCGAAAATAAAGATTATCAAACCTTCAGGTTAATTACTTCTCTGCCGGATTCAGGTGCTATCAACCAAAAACAATTTATTAGCCAGGTGCACGATGCTATTCTCGACGAGATGAAAACACTTGGTTATGAAAGAGTTAACTCCTCCAGCGATCTTATTTTAAGGTATAAGTTCTTTTCGAACAACCGTTCCGAGGCATTCAATAACAACTTCAGAAACAGGTCTATTTATGATCCTTCGCCATGGAACTTACAAACGAGAAATATCAATGAATCTATATTACTGATTGATCTGCATGACAGAAAGAAAGAAAAACTGGTATGGCAGGGTAGCATTGACCTAAGTGTTTCATTTAACAGAAGAAAGAAATCTTCAGAAACCATTCCATTAATGGTCAATGAAATTTTTAACACCTATCAACCCAAAAGAGCGCAATAATCAATATGGAACAGGTACATTTCGGATATTTATCAGTGATTCCTCCTGTACTGGCTATTATTTTGGCTATCAGGACCAAACAGGTATACATCTCTCTGGTGTTCGGGATTTTCATTGGTTGGCTGATCATCGAAAATTTTATGCCTCACAAGGCGATATTCAGTACGATAAACTCATTTGTTGCTGTTTTTGAAGAAGCCGGAAATACCCGTACTGTTATTTTTACGTTATTAATAGGTTCCCTGATTACCTTGATTCAGGTCTCAGGTGGAGTGAATGGCTTTATCCGAAAAATCAATGAGTTTATCGCAAAAGCTGAAAAGAAAGAAGGGGTTCAGGGAACAAGATTGGTTCAGTTGCTGGCAGCTATCAGTGGCGTGTTGATCTTTGTAGAATCTAACATCTCAATTTTAACAGTTGGCACGATCTTTAAGCCCCTATTCGAAAAGTTGAACATCAGCAATGAGAAATTGGCTTACATTGTGGATTCGAGTTCTGCCCCGTCTTGTATTCTGATTCCATTTAATGCGTGGGGTGCTTATGTCATGACTTTGTTGCTTCAAAATGGTCTTGAAAACCCATTTCAGATACTTTTCAGCTCGATTGTATTCAACTTCTACCCCATTTTCGCATTAATTTTTCTGTTCGTCATTATTCTGAGAAACAGGGACTTTGGCGCGATGAAGAAAGCTCAGGAAAAAGCAGCTTCTAATAGCTTTGACGAGCAAAGTGAAATTCCTGAAACCACTACAGCCAGTGAACAACCAACTGAGGGGAAAGCTATTAATATGTTACTACCAATCGCAGTGCTTGTGTTGATGATGCCTGTTATGTTGTACTACACTGGCATGAAGGAAAGTTACACAGCTCAAGACTTTATGGGTAAGTTTTTTGAAGCTATCGGTAATGGTTCGGGCTCAGCATCAGTGCTGTATTCCGTTATTTTTGCGATTATTAGCGCCATTATCGCCTACCTGGTTCAGGGAATATTAACATTCATAAAATCAGTCGAAAAGGTAATAGAGGGAATGTCTGACATGGTTTCCCTGGCGATATTGATGGTTTTGGCTTTTGCTTTGGGAAGTTTATGTAAAGAACTGGGTACCGGAAAGTATGTAGCGGAAGTGACTAGTAGCTGGCTCTCACCTGGCTTGGTTCCTTTTATCTTATTCATTACCAGTTGTTTTATCGCATTTTCTACCGGCACATCGTGGGGTACATTTTCTATTATGATAGCTATCGCCATACCAATGACGCAGGAGATGGATGCACACTTGTATTTATCTGTGGCAGCAGTGTTGGGAGGTGGCGTTTTTGGCGACCACTGCTCCCCTATTTCAGACACTACTATTATTTCATCAATTGCTTCGGGTAGTGATCATGTAGATCACGTTCGGACTCAGCTTCCCTATGCCCTCATTCCCGGGAGTATTGCTGCTTTACTATATATCATACTTGGCATTATCCTTTAAGGTAATCACTATCACACCTGGTTTACCTTTCGAACCATAAAGACTCAGGGCCTTTTCCCCTTTAATTACTTCAATGCTTTTGATTTCATCGGGGTCAAGACCTCCTACTTTTTCCCTCAGGTTCACATTATCGAGTGTTTTGGTTTTTCCTCTCAGTTTGATAATGATGAGCGGCTGCATTGAAAAATCCACTGCGCTGGCATATCCACGCATCTCCAGCCTAATCTTCTGATTGGAAATATCTCTATTTGTTTTGATGGTAATGACGTTCTGATTGAGCAGCTTGAATCCGTCCAGTTCCAAATCTACGTCTTTGTCAACATCAATCGACTGGATATCGCCATAGTTGATCTTGCTGAGGATAGGGTCTTTAATATAAACTTCCGTACCATTGGGGTTCACTATTTTATACAATGGCTTTATTTCAGAAAAGTAGCTTCCGAAATAGCCATCTGCATTTGGTTTGATCGTCAGCTGATTACTACGTCCAATTAATCGTAATTGTTTGCGTTGATTATCAGTTAATATTTCCCGTGAATGCAGCAGAAAACCTAATTTGTTTCTCTTAATCTCACTTTCCAACACCAATACATCACTAAAAACGGACATCACATCTTCTCTGGACATACCCTTATCAACAGCACTCTTCAATTTGAGCATGCTTTGCTCATAAGCTTTTGAGGATTTGTTGAAGTCAAAATCATTATTCTCATAATAAGCTTTGAGTTTTGTAATTTGACTTTCAGTAAGATTGATAGAGTCTTTGTATTTCAACAACAGCGAATAGTCTATCAATTCATCTTCTATATATTGGTCGTAACTCTGTGTTTTTTGTGCGAAAATGCTGAAGGATACAAAAAACAATATGGATAATAGTGTTACACTTCTCATGTTATTTTCGTTTTATTATTCAATAAGATCACTAGTAGCAGATTGCCATGACATCATTGACTCGATATTCTGTTCAATTTCTGATAAAGATTTCTCAGGCTTTTGATCTACTGACTGGCTCCAGATCCAGTAAGAACCCACTAGCAAGACAAAGGATGCTGCTATACCAATGAGGTTTCTTCTTTTTCGTCTTCTCTTCCGGCTGATTTTTAGATAGTCAACTTCAGGTACGGCCTTTGACTGATCATTCCTTTTCATTTCATTAAAGAAGTCGTTCAGTATTTGATCATTTTCTATAGCCATAACTTGTACTGTTTTCTTTTTCTAAAATCTTTTTAAGTTTTTTCTTTCCTCTGTCGTAATGTGTTCTGATGGTACCAATGCTCAGTCCCATTACCTCAGCCACCGCTTCCAATGTATAATCGTGATAAAATACTAGCAGCAATACCTGCGATTGGTTTTCAGACAGCTGTTTCAGAATATTCACGTAAAAGCCTGCATCCAGGTCTTTAGGTATACTTCTGTCAGGAATATCCTCTACCAATTCCAGCGGCTCCTGCTTCTTTCGACTTCTGAAAAAGTCCATTGCAGTAAACTTTATCACTGAAAAAAGCCATGTTTTCAAGGAAGATTTCTCATTAAACTTAGCCTTACCATTTAATATCTTTAAATAAACGGATTGTAAGACATCAGCAGCCAGTTCGTCAGAATGGTTTGTACATTGCTTAGCCCACTGAAAAGCGTCGTTGTGAAGCTCTGTATAAACCTGATTCATTAACTCTCTACTCATATGCTGCTGTTAAGTCGTAGGTAAGACGCTTGTATGACAACATCTTTTTTATTTT
>JBCBHL010000539.1:0-3757 GCA_038525605.1 Bacteroidota bacterium | reverse complement strand
ATTAAGCTTTCCAATAATGATGAAATGGAAAACCCAATTGAAATCAAATTGAAAAGCTTAATTTTATTATCATAAGTTTTTACCTTCCATAGCAAAGCACTATTGCCGTCCCTCAATTTAAAGCTGCTACCCTTATATTTAACTTCATATCGGAAATTGTGCTTTGCTATGGAAGGTAAAAACTTATGATAATAAAATTAAGCTTTCCAATAATGATGAAATGGAAAACCCAATTGAAATCAAATTGAAAAACGATCAGAAAATTGTCATTTACAAAAACGGAACCGAAGATCAAACGATAAGAATTGACTCCTCTAAAAGTCCTTTGAATATTTCGAACCAATATTTTTCTAATGGCAGTTTTAAAAATAGCTACCATGCAGCCATTTTAAGTCTGAACGAATTAAGTGCAGATGAAAAATACATGCTGATGGCAGAACTCAACCGATAAAATGGACGGGTTCTATGTTTTTGGTGGTGGCATGGGGCATTTATCACGGATCAAAAAGTTTATTTCGAGTCAAAAAATCACTGATTTTAAGATCTTCACTGGAAATCCTCTTGCCGACAGATTTTTTGCTCAGGATAGGATCAAATTATTCAGGCAAGGAAAGTCTGATGTCAAAACAGCACTGCAGGAATATCTGGCAGCCTCTTTTCAGAACCAATATTTCGACAACTTCTATGTAGACTGTTTTCCAGCAGGAATTCTGTATGAACTCACAATTGATCTAATTCATGCCAAACAAATTCATTACCTCACCAGGCATGTGAAGCAAAATAGCTATCAATTTAACAGGACTACTATCAAATTCGATTCCTGTATTGCATTGGAGGAGCTATCCGCTGATCAGATAAGATTCTTGAGAAAAAGAAATATACCGATCAATCACCTGCAATTACTAAAACCAATACCTAATTTTGATCTTATCTCTAAGGAATTTAGGCAATGTGTAGATAGACCCCGCTGGTTGATTGTACACAGCAATAACATTGATGAGATCGGATTGCTTGTGATGAAAGCCAATCAACTTGCTGAAGTAGCATCAACCAAACCTCAATTATTTTTAATTTCCGACAATAATTCTGAAAATGATGACGTTTACTGGATAAAAAATGAAATGAACCCTATCAATTACTTTTCTTTTGCTGATAAAATTTTCTCCGGGGCAGGCTTTAATATGATACATGAACTCCAGGAATATCCAGAAAAACATGTTTGTCTTCCATTTCAAAGGAAGTACGATGATCAGCAATATAGATTAAATAATAGGGATGCTAATTTTTGAGAAACTTAAGCGCTTTCTCAAAGCGTTTCTTTTCGTCTTTGACGAGAATGAAATAATAACCGGAGGAGAAATCTTTAACAGAAATTCTGTATTTGTCGGTACCGATTTGCTCAGGTTTAATAACGATTTTATTTCCGATTAGGCTATACATTTCAAATTCAACGTTTTCCATCTCAGAATTGGAAATCTGAACGATTAGAAACTCTACAGCAGGATTAGGATAAACCTCAATTTTATTCTTTACTGTGAGAGAAGAATTTGATAGTCGTGATTCTAAACCAATGTCCTGAGCGACCCCATAACTTAGGGTTGCTAAGACCAAGACGAACGTCAATATGATTAGTTTAGTATATTTCATAACTATATAATTACAAATTACGGAAATTTTTTGTCATTGTTCCAGTTTTGAAAGTTTTTTTTACATTAATTTTTAATTATCAAATAACCTGCCAACAAGTCAACCCTCAATATTTAATACAATTTTTTCTTCGATTACCCCTAAATATTTTTAGAAATTCTTACAAAAGCTTCAGATAGACTTTCGATAATATCAGATGCGATCATACTGATTTCACCTGTTTTCTTTACCGCAATGTCTCCTGCAAGCCCATGAATATAGACTCCTGCTTTCAAAGCAGTTTCAGAATCAACACCTTGGGCCAGTATACCTGCTATGATACCTGTCAACACATCGCCACTACCTCCTGTCGCCATTCCGGGATTTCCCGTATCGTTGAAAAAGACTTCCCCTGTACTATTAGTAATGCAGGAATGTGCTCCTTTGACCACTACATTCACAGAAAATTTTAAAGAAAATTCAATTTGTTTCTCCAAACGCTCAAAATCGTTCTGCCATTTGCCTACCAGTCTTTCAAATTCTTTAGGATGCGGAGTAAGAACGGATCCCTCAGGAATATTGAGTAACCGATCTTTATTATCTGCTACAATATTCAAAGCATCTGCGTCAAGAATGATCGGCTCGGTGCAGATTTTTAATAACTGATCCAACGCTTTTGCAGTCACAATATTCACCCCCAGTCCCGGCCCTACTGCCACACTATCATAATTTTTCACATCCGGTGGAAAAGAGAAATAATCGTTGTGGGCATCCAGATCTACCATTGCCTCGGGAACAGCAGTTTGTAATGTGATCAGGTTTTCCTGCGGCGTTCTGACGGTTAACAGCCCGGCTCCTGCTCTCAATATCGCCTTAGCCGCTAAAATTGCCGCACCAGCCTTTCCGGTACTTCCTGCAACCAACAATACTCTACCAGCATTCCCTTTATGCGTAAACTTATTCCTGGGTTTGAAAATCTCTGAAAAATCGTCCTGCTCCAGTAAATGATACTTTGAATCCAGACCTGCAATGTATTGCCTGTTCAGCCCTATATCAATGACTTCCCATTCACCAACATTTAAATAGCTTCCCGGCATCATAAAGACTAATTTAGGCAGCTGAAATGCAACTGTATAGTCGGGTTTTACGATGGCACTGCCCTCCGTGTATTCATCGGCAAGTAATCCAGAGCCAATATCAACTGAGACTCGTATCTGGTTTTGATAATTAATAAAGTTGATCACATCTGCGTAAAAGCCTTCCACAGCTCTGCTAAGTCCCGATCCAAAAATCGCATCAATGATTACACTGTCTTTTTGGATGGAGACCAGCTGATCGTTAGACTTCAGCAACACGATATCCGTGTGTTTCCTTAGCCTCTTAAAGTTGATTTTAAATTCCTTGGAGCCTCTTTCAATATCTCCGATTACAAAGACTTTTATGTTATAGTTGCGTAAAACCAGCATTCGGGCAATCGCCAACCCATCGCCACCATTATTGCCGATACCACAAAAAACATGAATGGCATATCCGTGAGGAAACTTATCAACGAACCAATCTGTAAAAGCTGTAGAGGCCCTTTCCATAAGATCTATGGAAGTGATCGGTTCCTTTTTAATGGTATATTGATCTGCGTGCCTGATCTGGTTGGAAGAAAGTATTTTCAGCATATTGTCCCGGTAAATTGCTTTTCATAGCAATATAACGAGGTTATGAGGATGAAAAAAATGAATGCTTCCGCTATCTGGCTTTTATTAATTGAAATCAGATAATTTCCTTCGATTGATCAACTGTTCCTGATTTTTTAAAAATTTGGTGGTTTCAGGTGTCTGAAGTGACCATTCATCATGATCCGTTCTTTTGCCTGTTCTGCTCTTTCCAATGCCGGAAGCAGATTCAATAGGTGGTTGGTTAAATACCTCTGACGGTCATCTTCATTAGAGATTTTCAATAATTCCAATTCTTCATCAAGCTTTAAGCCCACTTTATGAGCCAATGAATATGACAAAAACTCCTTATCCAGCCTGAATTTTTCTTTCATATTGAGCCAGTCGAATAGCTGCTTCGCCAGCGACAGCATTTTGTCTTGTGTTTGCGGGTTGTGGGGCTGTAATGAGCAACCAAATCAGCC
>JBCBHL010000538.1:0-3783 GCA_038525605.1 Bacteroidota bacterium | reverse complement strand
TTCATAAAAATACTTGACAAAAGCTATTCGCATGCTAAAAGTGTAATTTGATCATTCATACTGGCTACTAAAAACCTGTCCTACTTTCAAAATTTAATCACGTTATACAATCACTTTATTTTGATATCATAATCTCAGAAACTTCCGAACAAAAGCTTTGTAAGGAACCAGTGAAAATGGATTTAATCTAATCGTTTTATAGTAATACCTGAAAAATATCTTGAAACTGAACTTCGGAAATCTGTTGCCCATCAAATAACCATAGTGCATCAGCATAGACTTTTCATAAGCTTTGGTGCCTAAGATACCATTAAGATGGAAATATCGTAAGATCATAAATTTTTCTTCAAACTTTTCTTCTACATCTATGACGGAACTTGAATTAACCTCGTGCTTTCTGATCCTGACTAAATTTTCCGGTAAACACCTTACTTCACATCCAGCAATTAACCGGGACATGAACTCCATTTCCGTTGCACTCAAACGCTCACTGAAAGCGCCGATCTTATCTAAGACGGACTTATTCATGAGCAGGGTTGAGACGTATATGGCCATTCCTTTTTCGAGAATCCGTCTCAAAATTTGTTCACTTGTGGATTCAATCGTCAGGCTGCTGTAGTTAAGGGAATCTGTGTTTCCGTGAACATCAAAAGTGGTGATGTTAGAAAAAATGGCATCTATCCTATGCTGAAAAATGAAACCAAGTTGGGTTTCCAGTTTGTTTTTTTGCCAGAGATCATCTGAATCAATAAAGGCGATATATTCCCCTGATGCCAGTTTCAGACTCTCATTCCGAACTTTAGATATCAATCCAATATGATTGATTCTGTGATACTTTAATCGTTCGTCGCTTATCCTTTTGATGACAACCTGAGTATCATCCGTTGAGCCATCGTCAAGAACTACTATTTCCAGGTTGGAATAGGTTTGATACAAGACACTATTGATCGACTCTTCCAGGTAATTTGCTCTGTTGTAAGTGATCATCAGCACAGAGACTAACGGAGATTTCGCCTGTTCTTTCATTGTGCTTTTACATCTTGTGATACAATTTGTTAAACTCTCTGACTGTAAAGTCAATATCATGTTCAGCAGACCATTTCAAGCCGTCTGCAACTTTTTGATTGTAAAGTTCTTCATCTTTCAGAACCTTCCAGATATTGAATGCCAGCTTTTCCGAATCACCCACCGGAGAGGCGATGGTACAGACGTCAGATAAATCTGAAATCAAGCCTACATTGGTACCACAAACCGGTAACCCGGTCGAAATGGCTTCTGCTACCACAAGGGCCTGTCCTTCATATAGTGAGGAGTGAATGAGTAAGTCTGATTGATGAAAATAGGTAATTAACTGCCCATATTGCTGATAATTCTCGAAAGAGATCATGTCATATACTCCAATGGTTTCAGCATATCGTTGCAACTCTCCGTCCAAAATATCTTCCCCTAGAATTTGTAAAAATATGGTGGTCTGATTTGATAATATCCTAACAGCATCCAACAAGGTCTTTTGATCTTTGACCCTGTTTAAACTACCAACATGCAGCAACTGATAGGGAGCCTTTACGATTCTGCTGGCAGCAGGCTTGCTGAACAAGTTCCTGTCAACACCGAATGGGATTACTTCAGGTTTCCTGCGGTTGAAATGACCTGCCAGCTTTTCTTTCTGATAGTCAGTCAACACGACTAATTGATCGGCATATCCATAGCTCCACTTGAGGAGCCATTTCTTTTTAGGCCGATGCATGACGCCAAAGTTAATTTCCGGGATGCCCACCGAATCGCCACCCTGCAAGTGGATTAAAAGCGGCTTCCTGAAAATCAGCTTTAGGACCGCACCAAAAAGACCAGATGGAAAGCCCCAAAATGCGTGTAAAAGCGCTATTTTATTACGGTTGTTTTCTTGCCGAAAAGCACGGATCAGCCAAATTAATTTACGAAGATATGACAGCTGGTGTTTTGGCGCTATCACCTTGAAAGTACTTTCTTTAAAATCTGCATTGACTGGATACATAGAGAAAACGACAGCCTCGTGGTTTTCAGCAATGCCTTGCACAAACCTATTTAAGATTGGGATACCTTGCGAGAAATTCCCTGTTCCAAATCCTCCAACTGTTACAAATGCGATTCTTTTGCTAGTCATATGGATTTGTGACTTGGTAATTTTTACTATCGAGATCTACTGTTATGTCACAGAATTGTACCATCTCCCTCTGATGCGTAATCATCAGAATTGTTCTGTCTTTCCCAAAATCACACACTACTCTTTCAATAATGTTTTGTCTGATAGATACATCAAGATTGGAAGTTGATTCATCTAAAATCAGGATTGGTTTTTCTTGAAAAAGCGCCCGGGCTATGGCGACTCGCTGTTTCTGTCCACCCGATAGGTTGCAACCGTTTTCCCCAACTTCCATATAAATTCCTTTTGGGTTGGCAGAAATCAGGTCATCCAGTTCCATCATTTCTAGCAGATGGTTTACATGTGACAGGTTTTTCTCGGTATCCGGTTGCCCCATAGTGATGTTTTCAAAAATTGTAGCATCAAATAAAAAAGGATCCTGTGGCACATAAGCTATTTGATTTCTCCAGCTTCTCAGGAATTTTGCATCAAGCACCTGATCATCAATGAAGATACTGTTATTGGGAATTGGGATGGTTCCTAACAACAAACTGATAAAGGTGGTCTTTCCTGCACCCGAGGAACCTGTAATAGCCAACTTATCGCCTTTTTTAATCTCCAGATCAAACTCACTGAAAATAGGTTTTTCGTTTTGGTAGCTGAAGGATAAATTTTTAAAAATGATTTTTTCTTCGAAAGAGATGCTTTCGGAAGTTTCATCAATTTCGTCATATGGCTTGTTTTTATAAAGCTGCGTAATTGAGAAATCATGAACCATCACGTTGGTGAAGGAAGTGCCTAACTTGTTTAGGGCAGGAATCAGTCTGTAAGATGAGATGGTGTAGACAGAAATCAATGCCAGCAAGTTAGATTGGTTTTCACCCAGCAATGTCGATAAAAACAACAAAGAACAGATTCCTAAAACTGCTATCAGTTCTATAAACTTGGGAGATACACCAATTTCAACATCTTGTTTCGTAAGGGCACGGAAAAAAGTATTGCTGACAAGCTCAGTTTTTTTAATGAAAAAGCCATAACCCTCCGATAGAATGATATCTAACTTCCCTTGAGTATTCTCTATTATTTTCTGAACCAGCACTGGATACTGGTTTTCAATATCTTTTTTGATGTTGCCGAGCTTTTTGTTCTGATAGAGGAAATAGAAGCCAATGGCAGGAAAAAGTAGCAGTGACATAAAAAAGAAAGCTGTTGTGTTGAAAACCACTAACGCAATCAAGATGATGACGGTAATAACCAGATTGACTGTGAATTCGATAAAAGCTTGCAGTACTTTGGTTGAGAAAAGTTGTGGAATGTAAAAAAAGCTTTTTACTGCCTCTTCTACGGTTTCTTTTTTATAATCAAAGTCTCTGTTGTATAAAAAATTACTATGCAGTTTAATCATTAAGCTATTCGCCGCTTCACTGATAAAGCTTACTTTTTTCTTTGTCACATATCTGGCAAAAACGGTCTTTAGGATGAATAGTAGGATGATAATTAAAACCGCTGCCTGCAGAAAAGTATTTGTTTTGCCGATGTTTAAGTACTCAAGATATGGCCTGAGGCTTTCCACACTTCCGGTACCGCTTTGATCCAGGAATGCAAAAACCAATGGTAAAATCGATGCTAGCGAAAATAAATCTACTAAGACGTGAATAACC
>JBCBHL010000537.1:0-3787 GCA_038525605.1 Bacteroidota bacterium | reverse complement strand
AAAATATGCATTTAAACGAAATAGAGATAGCCGCACTTCGTTCGCTATGACGAATCGCAAACTTTTGAGACAGCCTCATTTTAAAAATATGCCAAGAGTTAAAAAATTTGATGAGTATGAAGTGCTGGAAAAAGCCATGAACTTGTTTTGGAAACAAGGTTATTCGGCTACCTCTGTTCAAGACCTGGTAACGCATTTAGGTATTAACAGGGCAAGCATTTATGATACGTATGGAGATAAAGAAAAGCTATTTTTAAAGGCATTTGAAAATTACAGAAAGGCTAATACCGAAGGCATCATTCGATTCTTTAACGGTCAGGAAAATGTTAAAGAGGGCTTTAAGCAACTTTTCGAAATGGCTATTGATGAATCTATCAGGGATCAGGAAAAGAAGGGTTGTTTTGTCGTTAATACCATCACGGAATTTATTCCCGGAGATGAAAAAATATTTAAGATTCTTGAGGAAAATCAGAAAACTTTCGAAACAATATTTTTAGGCTTTTTAAAGGATGGTGAAAAGAAAGGTGAATTTAAAAAAGGTAAGGATTTACCGGCTATTGCAACTCTTTTATTTACACTTTATAATGGACTAAAAGTCGTTTCGAAGGTCAATTCCAACAAGAAAGAATTAACCCAGTCTGTGCATCAGGTTTTATCGTTACTCGACTAGTAAGTTTTTCGTGTGCAAATGTCATAGAGCCGTCTGGGTTTTGATAGCGCTCAACTAGTTCTTCCCTCTGGATAGCCAACGATCAAATCATTAAAATACAATTCAAACTAATTTGTCCAAAAAGGCAAGCCCTCATTTTACTATGATGATCTTCATTTCTTTTCCTTAGATGAAAAGAAACGAAGGAAAGAAAAATCAAGCCAAAAATATCGCCTCTTCCGGGATTTTTGGCAGGCCAACCCGCCTTTGCGCAGATTTTAAACCTAAAAACTATAGCTCATTTCCGAAGTGCCATATCAGAGCTGTTTCTAGACAGATTTCCCCGGACAACATTGATTCATAATTATGAATTAGATATAAAAATTGGCCAATCCTTTGATTCAAAATCTGGATAATAAATATTTCTTAATAACCTTTATTATCAAATATTGATTTATTGGTTTGATCAGTTTTCATGTGTCATCACTACAGAATTCAAAGCCTAAATAATTGATCAAAAGCTGGACAGTTGCGCCAATGTAATTGATGTAAATCAGATTCTTCTTTGTATGAAACAGAACCGGATATCACAGCGAAGTTACAATCTTCGAGAGGAAGTTCGTTGAGTAGAATCAATTCGGATCAACGGCTGATTTGAAATGCTTGAAATAGAGGTAGTTGATTAGCACCCCTATTCCGGTTCCCAGTGCTGAAATCAGGATGATATCCTGCAATATTTGAGACTGAACTATCAATTTTGAGCTTACTATGGCACCAATCGCTACTAATATGAGTACAATAGCTGTTCCTTTCGATAATTTTTTCATTGGCCTTTTTTCTATTAGTATGCACAATCAATGTTTTATTACAAAAATACGTTGAGATACCAGGAAAATCCCTTGCTAATAGTACTGCAACTTCGACAAATTAAACCTAATCAGTGACTTATGGAGTGCCTGATGTTGATTCTACGACAGGATTAAATAGAAACTCAATCTCATTTTCGTCATCAGCAACGATAGCATTTAGCGCTCCTCCTGCCACTTCATATTTGATGTATTTGGGAAACGGATTATCCGGATTTTCTGCGTGTAAGGCTTTTTCCTTTACCGCCACTATCCGAAAAGCAACCGGGACATTGTCTGCACCAGTTACTTCCAGCCACCAGGCACTATCGCGTCTGAGAATTTTCAGATCTTCTCTAAAAGTCGTATCGCCATTCATGAGTGTGCATCCCAGCCCCTTATACGCTTTTGTTCCTGCTTTCTGCCAATATTCATAGGTGATCTTCCCTGGCTGTTCATTGCTTCTTTGCCAGCTTCCCAGAATCCAATCGAAGCTAGTGGCAGTACTTTCCGATTCACTGTCTTGACGGCATGATACAATTCCAATAAACAGTAGGGCAAACAGCAGCAATAGGTGTCTGATTTTCATACCCTTAAATTAACCCAAATTATGCATTATCGCATAATTCGGGTTGGAAACGATTCTTAAGGATTGATATCTTGCTGGTGATCACTCATCTGTACGATTTGCGACTTGTATTTCTAAAAACCGGATAGCGGCAGAGTCTTCAACAAATTCCAGCCCGAATTCATTTTTCATTCTTTCCTGTAAATCGGGCCACAGATGATCAGATGCTTCCGTAAACTTGAAATCACTGTTATAGCTGAGGCTGTCATCTTCCCATGTTAATGGTCTGCCAGATACTTTCGCCACCAGTTTCATCAGCGATTCCAGAGAACCTTCCTTT
Organism: Bacteroidota bacterium; assembly: GCA_038525605.1. GTDB lineage: Bacteria > Bacteroidota > Bacteroidia > Cytophagales > Cyclobacteriaceae > JANSWY01. The sequence goes on along the minus strand of JBCBHL010000537.1, from coordinate 1,385 downwards.
TGCCGAAGAGTAAATCTGTGATCCGGATAAGTAGAAGTGGTGGAGCCTACAACCTTTCCGGAGGAAGGAACTCTTTTAGAGGCAAGTACTACAGAATCGGCAACATTCACCTGATAAAATTTCGTCATTTTGGATTCTCGATTGATGGTGATGTCCAGAAAATCACTGAGTTCTTTTAGGATAATTTCGTCTTCCAGATACGCATAGGAATATATGTCATCAGCGACAGCTTTGATGGAATCATAAGCCTCATCTTTGATCACGAAGCTGTAAGAGAATATTCTATCAGCAGATTCTTCAGAGATCGATACCGTTTCCAGGTTCAGGTACTCACCTTTGTGTGGAGGTACAACAAGCTGTAGTAAATCAACTGTACTGGCGCAGGAGTCGAAATTATACTGTATACCTCCCTGGGCATAATTACTGCCCACGCAGTAGTCATATAATTGCAATGTATACCAATCAGTTTCGATGACCTTTACCTGCTGAGTTTCGGTGTTTTGGCAGCTGGCCATCAGAAAAATGGCAGTTACTATAAGGAATATTGTAGATTTCATAGGTATTTGATACTTGGGTATGGAATTTTGAATTCTTTTGGGACTAATGCTAAACCAACGTTTTCAAGTTGTTTTTTAAAATCTTTCAGCTCATTTGAAAAATGAAGTGCTAAGGTCCTGTCATCTTTCGGCAAATGATTGGCTTTCACATGCAGCCTGTAATGAAATTGAATATTAGATTTCATTCTATCCAGGCTTGACAGATTGATCGTTGGTTTTTCTTTTTTCAGAACCCTCGCATTTTTGATGGCTGACTCATAGGCTTCTTCATTGACAATTTGTAATTCATATATGGAAATCGTCTTTTCCGCATAGCTGACTTTCAATTGATATTCCTGCTCTATCAGCTGGATCACCTCAGGGATCGAATGAATTCTGTGAGAAAAATCATCCTTAAAAATCAAATCTACATGATACATAAACGGGGGTCTCATACCCGACTCTGTAAACTGAATGCCTTCAAAACCTCCGCCACTGGGTATACCAGTAGTCTTCAGGTGATTGATATTATATTGTTCGTTCAGTAAAAAATTTAAAAAAAAGTAGAGGTTTTCGCAGCGTATATGCATTTCGTCAGAGCTGCCATGAGTTCCTTCATCGCAGGATGAAGCCAGTTTTATATTAATAGAAAAGTTTTCCTGTTCAATCAGTATTTCTTTGCTTTTTGGGCTTGAACAAGAAGTGATACACAATAGTGAGATCACAAATGATAACATCAGTTTATTCATAGTAATTTAGTTTATATGTTTAGTATGATCAATTAATTGCTACGGCCTGTCATCGTGAGATGAATGCCGGTTAGTTTAAATTCATTCCTGAAATTCGATT
>JBCBHL010000536.1:0-3810 GCA_038525605.1 Bacteroidota bacterium | reverse complement strand
ATTTTTGTTTAAAAGAAGGTTTCTTGCTTTTTTGTGTATTGACTACCGATAAACTAAGGTGCTGAGCAGATACATGAAAGCTACTCGAAAGCATCAATATCAGGGTCGTAGCTACTATTAATCTCATCGGAATAGTTATCAAGTTTAATTTCAGAATGGGTCATCATTTTCTTATAAACACCGGAACCTGTATAGCTAATTTCGAGAATTTCTGTAGGAAATGAGATCCTTCCAATCTTTTGGTACTTTTTGAAAAATTGCTTGTTGAGAATTTTGCCTGTAGATTCTACAAGAGCGATTCCGGTAATTTTGTTGTTTGCCTGCGAAATGATGATTTTAAAAGGTGGGTTTTCTATTTTAGGAATCCATTCCGAAGAGACTCCATCGTCGTTTTCAGAAATTCTTCCCAGTAAAAATTTAGTTTCGTCCAAACCAAAAGTTTTCAATTCTCCGGACAATGCCAGTTTATAAATGCTGAAATCTATCAGTTGAGAGGAAGAAAGTTTTTTATTCAATACTGAATCCTTTAGGCTAAGGACCAAACTGTCTTTCAATACCATTGTTTCCTTTTCGGGAAATGCTATATGGTAAACAATGCTGTTATTTTCCACATCGAAGAAAACCTTCCCCAGCATCAGCGATTTGGTTCCGTCCGGAAAAATCTCTTTAATGGAGATATCCGATTCAATTCTGGAATACAACCGTTGCGCATGGGATTCATTACTATATACGAATAGCAATAGAAATGCAGAAAATAACAGCAATTTATTCATTATCAAAAATCATTGATTGGATTTCCGACAGCAGCAACATATAGAATGTTAAGAACAACACCTACACCCCATCCGATCCAGAATGAAGCTTTTTGATCGCTGGTCTTGTTACCGTTGATAGCAACAACAAAAAATCCAACCGGACAGCATAGAAGCCCCCATGCGAAAGCGCCCCAGTCCATATCGTCAAAAGAGAACCCTTCCGTTGCTTCTGCCGAGTTGATAGTCCGAAGATTTGACAGATTGAGATCAGATAATAGATCCGGGTTAGACTGAAGTAAGGCATCATAGTCTACCAGACCGTTCTCCTTAACTTCTTTTTCTAACTGATCGAGCTCCGCAAAGTCCGCATAAAAGTCCTCTTCCAGATCGAAGACACTTTCATTGGACTCGAACGAGTTTTCGATCCCATTTGCTGCAGACACTCCTGTAGTGAACAAGATGTTCAACGCCAGAAAAGCCGCAATAGCCTTTAAAGTGTGATTTTTCATTTGGTTATAATTAAATTTAGTTTCTCGAATCTAAAGAATTTTATTCAAAATAATCTGGATTCGAATAATGAAGTAATTAAATAAACTAATTGTGTGAAACGCAACTCAAATTTTAAGCCAAAATGTGTTGTCATTCAATAAATTCCATAAAATTTCTGAATTAAGTTTAGCGAAATACAACCAAAGCAGCATTTCAATGGTCATTCAAATATGAAAAAGATATTAACGATTCTATTGGCTACTTTTATAATCAGCAGCTGCAGTGACGAAAACTGCAACCGCCCCGGTCTTTCATGCACAGAAGAGTTGAGATACGTCTCTGTTGAAATATTTGATGAAAACGGGGCTAATATCATTTTAGACAGTACTACAACAACCAATGCAAGCGGGTTTGTACTCTTTAGCCAACAAAAGACCGAAATTGAACTCTTTACATCGCACGCCGTTGTATCAGACTCTGAATATGATCAAATAGATTTTGATGGAACGGAATTGACTTTCGAAGGCTGGAAAGACGGCGACCTGATCGTTAGTGAGCCTTTTGTTGTAGGAAAGGATTGTTGTCATATCGAAAAGTTGATCGGTCCGGAAACAATCACTGTCCAATAATCATACGCGAACAGCAGCATCTGTTGTTTTCAATTCGCCTTTGTCTGCATCGAATAAGCCGGTAATTCCTATTGGAATAGTGGCATTATCAGAGATATGACCAATCTGAAATCCATAATATACAGGAATGTTTAATCCGCTGCATCGATCAGTCAGAACTTGTTTCAGTTTGAACTTAGTAGGGTAATCAGGGTCATCCAAATCCACATCACAATCTGCAAACTCCCCAAAAGCAATTCCTCTGGCGTATTTCAGACTACCACTATCTAATAATTGGGTAAGCATCCTGTCAATGCGATAAGGAGACTCTCCCACTTCTTCGATAAATGCGATTTTATTCCTGAAATTAATCTCATACTTCGTTCCCACTAATGAGGCTATCAGAGAAAGATTTCCACCAACCAGCTTTCCCTTTGCCAAACCACTTTTAATCGTATAACCTTCCGCTGCTTTCAGTGAAAGTTCATCACCGTTCATAACAATGTTTTGAAAGTTAGATTTAGTAAAATCAGTAAACTCCGAAGCTCCGACAGGTCCGTGAAATGCAATCAACCCTGTCTGCTGATAGATGGCATTTAGAAGCGCAGTGATGTCACTAAAACCAATCAGCACTTTAGGATTTTTTCTAATGAGTGAATAATCGATGTGGTTGATAATTCTGCCTGTCCCGTAACCTCCTCTTGCACAAAAGACGCCTTTTATCTGATCATTTTGAAAAACCTCATGTAAATCGCTCAATCTCTGAAAATCCGTACCTCCCAAAAAACCATATTTCTGGTTCGCATACCTGGCGGGAATGGGTTCCAGCCCCAATGACCGGATATTATCCAAAGCATTAACGAAATCCTCCTGACTGAGCGCACTTCCGGGGGTGATGACACCTACCTGATCACCAACCTGCAACCTGCTGGCTTTTGTCCTGCCAATTGCTGCCGTATCTGCATGAAGCAAATCGGGCAGCATGGTAATTGCCCCAAGAGACAACACCGATTTTTCGATAAATTTTCGTCTATGCATACTGATCTATCTATTCTGCTTAAAGGTAACAGAAGGCTATAAAATGACAAAAGGGTTGTCAGCTTTTGGCCAACAACCCTTTCAATTTTTTAGTATTAAAGGTATTTATTTCACCTTATCAACAACAGCTTTGAAAGCATCCGAGTTATTCATTGCTAAGTCTGCAAGAACTTTTCTGTTTAGTTCAATGTTAGCAGCTTTCAATTTTCCCATAAACTGAGAATATGACAAACCGTGCTCTCTAGCACCTGCATTAATTCTTTGAATCCAAAGAGCTCTGAATTCTCTTTTCTTTGCTTTTCTGTCTCTGTAAGCATACACCAATCCTTTTTCAACGGCGTTTTTCGCTACAGTCCAAACGTTCTTTCTTCTACCAAAGTAACCTTTGGCAAGTTTCATCACTCTTTTTCTTCTAGCTCTTGAAGCTACATGATTTACTGATCTTGGCATTTCAAATTAATTTTTTGACTATGTGTGTCAGTTTTTACGCTGATCTTAGTACCTCATAGTCCGGTTAAACATTTTTAAAACCTTAGTTTTATTAAAAACTATTAAATGTTGAGCATTGCTTTCACATTTGGCTCGTCAGATTTGTGAACAAGCGTCATGTGAGTAAGATTTCTCTTCTGCTTGGTTTAAACTTACAGGTAGTGGTAAAATCAAAAGAAAGCACGCTTTCAAAAGCCACATACTTACTAAGAAAGAAACCTCTTCTTTGCTCCAGATTTAGTCTTTACTTTTGGCATTGTATATCTATTAAATATTAATTAATTACTTCTTTGCGCTCTTGGAGGACATGATCAGAAACATTCTTTTACCTTCCAATTTAGGAAGCTGTTCTACCTTACCATATTCTTCCAGTGCCTGGGCAAATTTCAACAATAGAATTTCACCTCTTTCCTTAAATACAATAGTTCTCC
>JBCBHL010000535.1:0-3842 GCA_038525605.1 Bacteroidota bacterium | reverse complement strand
CTCTGCTGAAGGAAATTTGGCAATTAACTCTTCGGGTAACTGATACGTGTACTGCTTCGGATCTATGTTCGATATTTGAAATTCTTTCTTATCTGTCATCACTCCTGGTTTGTCGCCTGCAAAAGTATCACTATCTTAGATAATGAAATTTAATTCCGATGGATAAAATGACGTAATCCTGAAACATTGTACCAATAATCGGATTTAAATTTAGTGTGTGTATGTAGTTAAACAGAATTTGTGTAATGTGTTATGAATTTAAAACTGGAATATTGCCCGTATGTTCTTGATTTTCGCTTCGATGCGGGAACATCCAGGGGTATTATGAAAAAAAGAACTGTCTGGTTTGTGAAGTTGTTTGTTGGCGAAAAGCCAGGTGTATTTGGTTTGGGTGAATGTGCTCCTATAGACGGCTTGAGTTCCGAAGACATCTCTCAGGTGGAGTTTGAGCTGGAAAGGCTTCAAAAAACTATCGAAGAAAAAAACCTCAACGATTTTCAAGATGCTCCTCTGGAAACCGTCGCAAAACTGACAGATCCGGAATTTCCAAGTATCAGGTTTGCGTTGGAAGTAGCCGTGCTCGATTTGCTTAACGGTGGAGAAAGACTCATTATTGAGAATGATTTTGTACGGGGTTTGCAGAAAATTCCGATCAATGGCCTCATTTGGATGGGTGATAAGGATTTTATGCAGAAGCAAATGGGAGAGAAGATGGCATCAGGTTTCGAATGCATCAAAATGAAGGTAGGTGCTATCGATTTTGCGGATGAACTTACTCTATTAAAAGCGATAAGAAAGGCTGGCGGTAATTCCCTTGATTTGAGAATAGATGCCAATGGCGCTTTTCCTAATAAAGAAGTTTTTAAGCTTCTGAGGCAATTGGAAGTTTTGAATTTGCATTCTATCGAACAACCGATTATGCCCAGACAACCGGAAGCAATGTCATTAATCTGTGAAAAGTCTGCCATTCCTATTGCGTTGGATGAAGACCTGATAGGAGTCCACAGGTTTGCTGATAAAAAAGAGTTACTTACTTATGTAAAACCACAATACATAGTCATTAAACCTTCCTTAGTAGGAGGGATTTTGTCCACACGTGAATGGATTAGTCTCGCAACAGAATTGGGAATTGGCTGGTGGATCACCTCAGCACTTGAGTCCAATGTTGGCTTAAACGCCATCGCTCAGATGACTGCTGGATATGAGTTGACTATGCACCAGGGATTAGGGACAGGTCAGTTGTATCACAACAATATTGAGAGCCCGTTGCTGATAGAAAATGGCTTTCTAGAATTTGTTCCCGGGAAAAGCTGGGGCGTAGATGTGATTGGTTTTTAAGGATCAAAAATTGCAAACTTGAATGTGACGGAGGATCTGCGCTCGTGATAGTGCAGCCTGTTTGAGTCTGAAGAGTTCTGTGGGGTGGTCTGGCGAGTAGCGATAGCTCGTTAAAGCGCCACAAATTTATAACGTTCTATTCAACCCAAGATGGCATCAATGGCTTTTTGAACTCCCGTAGTGGCAGGCTCGGCAATAAAATGTAGGTTGTTGTCTTGCCTTACATCAGGAATATTTGGATCGATGATGTATTTTGGAGCGGCAAAGGGTACATAATCAATGAGACTTGCCGCCGGGTAGACGACTAAAGAAGTACCTATTACAAAGAAGGCATCTGCCTGCTGCGCTATTTGAACAGCGTCTTCCATCAACGGAACCATTTCTCCAAACCAGACGATATGAGGTCTCAATTGGCTTCCCTTTTCGCATTTGTCACCAAGATTGAGCTCCCAGTGATCCATTTCATATACCAGGTTTTCATCAGCTGTGCTTCTCGATTTGAATAGTTCGCCATGCAGATGCATGACGGCAGTGGAACCAGCCTTCTCATGCAGGTTGTCGACATTTTGTGTGATGATCTGTACATCATGCTCTTTCTCCAACTCAGCAAGTGCGAGATGTCCGGCATTTGGCTTAGCAGTTAGGGCCTGCTTCCTCCGTTGATTGTAAAAATCGAGTACCAATGCCTTATTTTTTTGCCATCCTTGAGGCGAAGCTACTTCCATCACATCGTGACCTTCCCATAGTCCGTTGGAATCCCTAAAAGTTCTGATGCCACTTTCCGCGCTGATACCTGCTCCTGTCAATACTACGATTTTCATACTTTGTTTTGTTTAAGCTGTTAATTTAATGAATCATGTCATAAAAGAAGAGTAACGCTAAATGTCGTTTCGAAGGATTTAAAGATATTATTTACAGACTGCTACCTGAACCCGTTTCAAATTAGGGGTTGACTAAAGCTTTCTCTTAAGCAAAGGCAGTTTTATTCTTGGCTGCATAAACTTTTAAACTGCTGATAATTTGATGGTTTTTTGCGAATTGAAAATATAGGTCCGATTCTTTTAAGTAGATAAAGTAGCATTTATGGTGCTATGGAAATGATTTTGGAGGAAGCCTCAAAGGAATCGTTATCAGTAAAATTGACAATCACCCTGAAACCAATGCTGGTTATTGAATCAGGTTGCCAGGTGGGGAAAAGAAAATAACTGGACCCGGCAAGTCTTTCTCTGGAATTAAACTCAGTCAGTGCCATTCTATCGGAAAAGCCTTCGATTTCAGTGAAAGAGATGATATCAAACTGATTGGTTAAATCTTCGAGTAGATCGAAAGTTGTCACACTTGTTTGCTCAACAGAAAATACCTGAATGTTTGTAACGGTATCCACCGGAATGGGTGTTATCGGAGAGCATGCATAGGCAGCACTAAAAAAAGATCCTTTTGTGTTTTGGCTAAAAGTCTGGATACTGGCGTTCATGTTCAGATACAGGCTGTCATAAGTAACAGTGTCAGCATCTGTAATTGGGATAGCGTTGAAAAGATTAGTTTCATCTTCAAACTTTGATTCAGTGATGCTGAATCCCAGGATTCCGAATTTGGAATCAAAGCCTCCACATTCTACATCGTCGCTGCAAGCTGCCAAAAACAACATCAAATGAATTCCCGCAAAAATCAGGATACTTTTAAAATACACTTTCATCTGAACCAAATCGTTTAATTGTAGCAAAGTTAGTGTTTTGCTTGTTTAACTGACACGGCTTTCAACGAATTAGTTGAATAGTTTGATTCCAAAATTTGAAATTAATCGATTGCAAAATCATTTTTACTTCGGTTTCTTTAGCTAATTCCTTCAGCCGCGTTTAAGCTTTTAACTATCCATGCAAACAGAACTGCGAAGTGAAAAAGCGATCTTGTCTGAATTAAAACGACTTGTGTTTCAGGAATTAACTCTTTTCTTTGATTCAATGAAGCTATAATTAATATTTTGTAACAACCTTAAATAAATATTTTTCAACTTTGTAGCACTCTTTTTGTTAATAGACTATATGAATGCAAAGACAAAAGCATGGATTAAAGCGTCCAGATTAAGAACATTGCCTCTGGCACTTTCTTGTATTGGAATGGGAGGTTTCCTGGCCGCTATTCATCATCAGTTTTCATGGATAATTCTGGGCCTTTCTCTCTTGACTACTGTGTTTTTACAGGTGCTTTCCAATCTGGCTAACGATTATGGTGATTCAGTCTCAGGCGTGGACAGCAAGGAACGGGAGGGGCCGGGAAGGGTAGTGCAAAGCGGACTGATCTCTTTGCAGGATATGAAGCGCGCTATGATTCTTTTTGCGATACTCTCTTTTCTCACTGGTGTTACCCTGATTTACCTGGCTTTTCAAAATAATTGGCAGTTGGTGCTGGTCTTTTTGGCTTTTGGGATTCTGGCAATTTATGCGGCAATCACTTACACTGCAGGGAAATCCCCATACGGTTATGTTGGGCTGGGAGATATTTCT
>JBCBHL010000534.1:0-3856 GCA_038525605.1 Bacteroidota bacterium | reverse complement strand
CTCGCCAGGGCGAGGTAAAAATTTTGAAGAAAGCATCAACTTTGAATGGGCGTTAATTGAAGAGTCTTTCTTAAGCAGATTGCACAATTCAGATATTTCTGTGTCCATTCATAAGTACCTCAGTAATTTCAAGGGTTACTATTACTACATAGATCCGGAGAAAGGGAATGAGCCCGGGAAATTCCTGGGAAAAGACGAACGCTATGAGAGGCCTTATTATATCATTTCGATAGGGGAGACCAAACTCCTGAAGGCCATGCTGGATGAGATTGACTTTAAAAGTTATCCGGGCTATCAGAACTCCTATTTTATCACACTTCCGCAAAAATCAGGACGAATTGATTACAGTATTTTGAACACTTACAAAATCGGTTCATTCCGACCAGACAGGAGTAATCCACGAATTGCCATTGAATCTGCGAGAAAAGGCAGCAGAGGGCCTGAAGACGGTGTTTTTCAATATACAATTGCTGCTAATCTTAAAGACATCAATGCTGAGGACGACTATTTAACTGATCCGTCCAAGTACCAGGTTAGCGGCAATTATGTGCTGCAGGTAAATGAAATCACTCCCGAGGATATACAGTCTGATCCTTACCTGGAAAAATTCACACATCTTCTAAGTCTCAGAAAAACCGGAGATATGAGAAATGAAACTGTGAAGGTTTCTTTGAAACGGGAAACGCCCGCATGGATTTATAATACACATACGAACCAGGACCACCTGTTTTCAGCGGAGTATCAGAAGAAAACAAGAGGATTTGAAAATCTGATTGATGGGATAGAAAGTGCATTCTATCAGGCGCAGAAGAAGAAATTAAAAGATGACAATAGTCTAAAATACCATTTTACTCTAACTACACAAGTATCATTATAATGAAAGATTTTTTCGCATCGATATATGAAGTCTTTAGATCAGTATATGGAGATAACCTCTCTTCATTTCTCTATGGCTTATGCAATAATAAATCCGGAGATTTATATACCCAGACAGGGCTGATCTTAATCATCGTTGGTTTGATAAGCTGCGTACTCTTTTACAGAGTATTTGGAAATTCCAACTTTTACAAAGTCAAACACTGGCTAATCCCGATGTTTTCGGGAGCATTACTAACCGGATTGATTGCGATTTGGCTTCCCCTGTCAGATAAAAACGCAGGACTAGTATGCTCGCAATTTACTTTTTCAAACCAGGATGCCATATTCTTCGGGATCGTCAACTTTTTTCTGGCGCTGATCATCTACTTTATCTTCTCACTGGGTATGCGATTTATAGGTAAAAAGGCTGTTCGTTACACACCATTCTAAAATATATCACCATGAAAAAATTATACATATTCGGCATAGGCGGTACTGGTGTAAGGGTCATTAAGTCTCTGACTTTCTTGCTGGCATCCGGGGTAAAATTCAATGATGAATTTGAAATTGTGCCTATCATTTTTGATCCTCATATTGAAAATGAAAACCTGAAAGAAACTATTACACTCTTAAAAATCTATGAGCAAATCAAAAGAACAACTGAGCTCAAAGATGGATTTTTTAAGACGCAAATCAGAACGCTGAGAAGCGTGGCTAACACCGACAATATCCCTGATAGCTATGCTTTCCGTTTGGGAGGCTCTCAACATCAAAGGTTTAGAGATTTTCTGCAATTTGACGAGTTGAGTCCTGAATCGCAGGCATTTGTGAAAACCTTGTTTTCCGATGAACACCTCAACACTGAAATGGATGTTGGTTTTCTGGGTAATCCCAATATGGGAAGTGTAGTGCTGAACCAATTCAAAAAATCCAAAGAATTTGCGGCTTTTACCAATAATTTCAGTGAAGGAGATCGTGTTTTTATCATCAGCTCAATATTTGGAGGTACGGGTGCTGCCGGATTTCCGATCATCTTAAAAAACATCAGAAGAGCAGCGGATTCTACAGATGTTGCTAACAAAGAATTGCTAAAAAATTCACCAATTGGCGGACTGTGCATGCAACCCTATTTTAGTGTAGACGCTGATGAAAACAGCACCATACAAAAGGCTGATTGGATGTTGAAAACCAAATCAGCATTTGACTACTATCAGAAAGCTGTGACCCGACCCGAAGAGCCTGCAATCAATGCCATGTATTATCTGGCTGATACCATGGGCAAGTCCTACAAAAATGATCCTGGTCAGGACGGGCAGCAGAACCCTGCACACATGGTTGAAATGATTGGAGCGTTATGCATCTTAGATTATGCTGATCAGCCTGACGAACTACTTACGACGATAAACGGTGTTCCTCAGGAGGCTTATGCAAAGGAATTTGGTCTGCTAAATGATGTAGGGCAGTTGTCATTTAAGGATTTTGGGTCGTTGACTTTTGGAAGGATTGCCAGACCGTTAACGCAGATGTTTTTGTTTATGAAATACATGAATGAAAAACTGGCAGACAGTAAGGATCAGTCATTTAATAAAAGTAAACCGGAGTTAGGCACTTCTTTCTACAATGGTGTTTTCATGCAGAATTACCTGAAACGGTTCTTCGAAATGTATGGACAATGGCTACATGATTTGCAGGAGAATGAACGAGGGTTCAGACCATTTAATCTACAGGCTGATATTAGTGAATGCCTGAATGAATTTGACTCGGAAAAAAGTTTCTTTGGAGGTAAGCTCAATTACACAAAGTACAACGACATGCTAAATAATCACGGTGGTCATAAAGATGTCAACTACTCAAAAGCTGAAGCCAAATTTACTGATATCATGCATCAGGCTACTGATGAAATCATAGACAAATTTTTCAAAGCCATAAACTAACAGATGATGAGCAAAGTATTAGCCTACCACAATACGAAAGACGGAGAAGACTTCATTGTCTCGGAGTTTTACAAAGACAAACAAATAAATGCCATTCCCGATCCTGAAGGTGGACACACAACCAAACCACCGACCAGTATCCCATCACCTTTTGCAATCATTGATTTGGCAGCAACTGCCTTTCAGAAAATGTCTGAAACGAACACGTTGACAGGTCATACCATTTATGAAAAGATCGTTTCCGATTGTCTGGATGTAGGAATGGTCTTTTTCAATGCCAAAGGCCTTGGAGAGAGAGTCAGTATCATCGTTTGGGACAGAGAAGAGGAGCTCGACAAACTCAGAAATTCATCGCATGTCGGACATACCATACTGGGAGATACCCTGGCGATGTATTTGAGCGATGATGCAAAAGCTTACAATTTCGACGAATGGCAGGACAACTACATCTTATATTACAATCACCATTACCTGGGTGGAGTGAGTCCAAAAACTCTTTTTTATTGCACATTAAATCCACTTTCCGCCGAAGAGGAAAACCACATCAACCTGGGAGATGATCACATCTTGTTTGATACGAATTATACACCGCTCTATAAAAGACCGGAAGATTATCAGGTTTATCTGTATACGTTGGTTAAAAATATTGAAGGATTCTCAGGAAAGTGCAAGGAGTTAAACAACTACCTGGAAAAGAACAAAGAGATTCTCAGAACTAAAAACAGGGATCTTTTTGAAAAAATTGCGGCCATTAAAAAGGAGGATATAAAAGATTACACCCCCTTGGATACCGGAAAGTCAGGTTCTTATGTAAAAGTATTGGGCAAAACTATTTCCTGTAAAAGCCCTAAAACCGATGGCGCTTCAGACTTTAAGATTCAGACCACAAAGTATACGGGACGGATTCCGTTGGCACTTTATCCGGGTTTTGGTGGCCAAAACCTCTTTGGGGAAACGATGAATTACTTCGACAACCAGTACACCAAAGAGATTGGAGAGTCAATTCCCTATTACAATAGCACCCCTGTCATACCCGGTAACTCCCGATCATTGACAGGGGTGCT
>JBCBHL010000533.1:0-3862 GCA_038525605.1 Bacteroidota bacterium | reverse complement strand
TCATGCCTAGTTGCCTGAAGGTAACCTCTTGCGAGAGTATCTTGTATGATAATTTGTTTTTTTGCAGTTACTTCCCCCAGTCCATCGTTGAGAGTCATATCAACTGTATGGGCGAATAGATGTTGAGGTGCAGGCAGAATGTTGGCTATGATGTCAAGATCAAGGTTTAATATTATATACTTTCCTATGCTATGCGGGAATGGCAGAGCAGTAATATTTTGCGGCATAGGGATGTAATTGGCATCACAAAAAATACTATGGGAAAAATCTGAATTTATTGAGTCACCATTTGTAATGATTTCATTTTGTGCATTTAAGACAAAACACCCACCAGAATGAAAGGCAAGTTCTCCAAATTCATCACATATAGAGACGTTAAAGCTCCCTGGACCTATAAATTCGTCAGGAGTTATCAATGAAATATTAGGTGGGGATTCCTGGAAATCAATTCCAATATAGTTTTCTAGCATCCAGAAATGGCCATGCATTTCCTGTGTTATGACTAGGTGATTACAAAACAATATGAGCAAGATGAACGAGAGACTTTTCTTTTTCATAGGACTGCCTAGAAATTTGTTAGTCGGAGCCAGCTTATATCATTTTACTTGGAAAAAGCAGCTGGCTCCTTGACTATTGTCTGCAAACTGAGTTATTAATCAGTAAGTACAACTTTTTGTACTATAACTACTCCATTATTTGTCTCTATAGAGGCAAAATATAAACCTGCGTCAAGGTCTAATTTTACAGTATTCTGGCCTGTTGTTAAGTCAAATTTTGCTACCAGATTTCCTGTAACATCGTAAAATTGGACCATTCCTGAACTGACAGTGGGTATACTAAGATCATCGTTTCTACCGACAGGGTTTGGTGAAAGGGCAAGTGAATGCTGCGAATTATTTTGCCTTATTTTGTCAACCGGTCTGCTGATTAACTCCTCATCTACCGTAGAAATTGTGTGAGCAAGTGTCTCTTCCAATTCAGTCCATTCTGTATTACAAGCAAGTATTTCATCTTCAATTCCTCTATAAGCACATGTAGAAAGAAATTGCCTAGCAAGATAGATATTGCGGCCATAGTCAGGGCATTGTCGAGCTATGTCTACAATCTCTTTGAATTTTTCTTCACTTAAGGTATTCCCTAGTGCTTTATTAAGTATTGCATCCAGTATCTTTTTTCGATCTTCTTCGAAAGAGGTGGATGTAGTTATTTGTTGAAGTTGTGCTAAAATATTAGAAAGATCGTTAAGCTTTTGGATTTCATAATCAGTGTATACTGACTCTATAATGGCATGGTGTTGAAAGATCATTTCAACTCCGTAAAAATAGCTATTCTGACCCAGCTCTGTATTTACGTTAAATGAGCCTAAGCTGGTTCTAAGAGCTTGGATATTCTGTTTTTCAGTAGATATTAATTCTTTGTTTATTTCGCTTATTTCTAAGGCCGACGCAAGGGTGTTTTCAATTTCGTAAAATTGTCCAATTGTTGTCGAAGCGTGGGTAGTCTTAAATGCAACAAATGCTGGGTCGCTAGCGGCGTAGTCAGAATCGTTTTGAAGTTTTTGGTATAAATAGCGTTCGGCGTCCCATACATATACGGGCGATGTAATGTAACTGGAAAAGGTACCATCTGCTATCATGATGTCAATCAAATTATCTTCTCCTGTGCCAGGCGTAGTTTGTTCTGCACAGGTCAAGTTAGGGCTTCCCCCAAACTGAGGGAAAAAGAAGACATCTTCTAGTGGCCCAGAGTCAGGAATGACTAAGTCCGGATGGTATTCTGAGAAGTAATCATATTGACCTGTAGAACCATTAAAAATAGATTGCGGAGTATGTACAGTAAATCTTGACATAAAAGCAATATTTTCGTTGTCAGCTCTAATTAAGGGGCGATTTGCAACTTGCCCATTTGAGAAAAACGTTGGAAAGAACTCATTGCCGGCATGACTTTGTGGACCAATAAATGAATTACCGATAGATATTACCACAGCACCTAAAGAACTTCCGTAAATTGCATTCTTTGTGAACTCTGTATTGAAATTTTGATTTCCGAATCTAAACGGGAATCTGTTTCCAGAAAAGCTTTTATTGTCGCAAAGCTTCACGTTGTCATAATTGTCTTGCCATACACCAAAGATAGATCTTGGATACCACTCATTACTAGTAATACTAGTGCTTCCCCCTGTATTACCATCTAGGAAAATTCCTATATTTATTCTATCCCGAAATGTGTTACCAATAATGTTAACTTCATCTTTTTGGCCAAGGGCGACCGAAATACCGCGAGCATATGTTGAATAGTCGTCTCTACCAAAGAAATCATTATCTTCAATTCTAATGAATCCTTGATTTCGATTTAAGAGAATAATTCCTGTACCTGGAGAGAGAAAGTTAGAATTAAGAGGAGCCTCGCCTAATAAATTGAATTCACAATTCACTGTTGTAAAGTCATAATCACCTTTAGAAAATTCCGTTTCTACATAGATACAAGTACTGCGGGTTTGCGGATATTTTGGACCAGTAATGGAGAATTGATTATTATCAAATCTTAATTGCGAATTAGTTTTCGGTTTGATATAAATATGATATAAATCTCTAGTAGTATACTGAAAGGGGACGTTATCCATGAAAAAGAAACTGCCTTCGACTAACACAGACTGGGGTTCTTCACTGTAAATACCAAATCCATAGATATCTGTAAATCGTGATTCAAACACTTCAAGATTATTTCCAGTAAATTTGATGGATGCCTGCTTTATTGTACTGAAATCAAAGTCATTCAAGTATAAATCTGTGTTGTTACCTGAAGCAATAATTCCATACATCTGATCAACAAAGCTATTCTCATAAACCTGATTTGAGCCTTGTTGAAAACAGCTGTAGACATTTGTTATTTGTAAGCCAGCATAAGATACCTCCGTGAGTGTGCCAGTAAGAGCAGAAGAACAACTAAAAGTGTTGCCATGAAATTTGGGAATAAACGGAGAGTGTGGAGAAGGAGTATCGTTTTCTAACAAGATGCCAATACGGTTTCGGTTAAATATGGTATTCTCAATCTCTAGAAAATTGTAGGATGTATTTATCGATTGAATAGCGGCTTCAGCATCTTCAATTCTAGCTTGATCTCGTGTTATTATTCGGGCACCTGTGCCAAGTACGATGCCCTCCCATAAGCCATCACAACTAAAAAGCACCGAATTGTCAATGATTAGTGTTACAAAGGGATCGACAAAAATGGTAGCACCAGGAGAGAGTTCTACAACTGAATAGCTGATTTCAAAGTCGGTTTTGATAGTAAAGTCACCTAAAATACGGACTTCCAGTGTAGGGAAAGTCGTTCCATATCCATCAGTATTAGGATCGTTAACATCCGTCCCAACTTCTAAATCGAAAACAGTTTCTCCGAATTCAGAACAGGCACTTGGAAATCCACCAATAGGGGGGTCGCCGATTGTATCATCAATTAGAATACATAGCTCGTCTTGAGATAAAAGTATTGAAGTAGAAAAGCATGTAAGTACCAGTAAAGCAAGTCCTAATTTGAGAAATGAACGCATATTGTCTGTGATTTTGATGAAGAAAATATTAATTCAGTAAATCTAAATGACAAAAAGGAGCCTTAGCACTTCAGTAAGTAAAGCTGAAGGACCTCAGTAAGGTTAGATTTGACTTGAAAATTGAGTGTTATGAGCGCGGATTAAAACATGAAATTAAACTAGTGTTCTTTTTTTCTGGAAAGAAAAACTGCGATATTTTTCAATATGATGCAAGTTTTTTAACACTTATTGTCTTTTTTAGGCAAAGGCATAATTGATGCACTAAACTGATATTACAGAATCATGAGGTGCTCTAGTTGATATGTTTCA
>JBCBHL010000532.1:0-3863 GCA_038525605.1 Bacteroidota bacterium | reverse complement strand
TACTGACTCTCAAGGATGGGCTCGATTTACTGATATAGCCAAAGGTACCGTTTCAGGTTCAGTGATTCTTGATAACTTCACTTCAGCCTATTTTACAACTAATTTACTTTCAAACAGTGAGGATGATGTGGTAACTAATGCTTCAACCACGATTCCGGTCTTTTCGTTAATAGAAGCAGAAATGGCTACCGTTAACGGTAAAGGAATAATTGAGTTGAATTTGACCAATGAACAACCTGAAAGCGTTCCTGATGGGACCAGAGTACATGCCAGAATCAGAACTGAGCAATCAGCTTTTATGGAATCCTTTGTTCCTGAATTGCTCATTGATGCCAGATGGCCTGGGAAACTGGATAATATAACTTACAGCGGAATCACCAACAATGATGGCTTTAACAGTGAGGGTAGCTTTTCCATACAGGTACCAGCATCTACCAAAGGATTGCCCATTGAATTGACATTTGAGGATATCAATGCGAATCAGCAAATCGCTGTTAATTCAATTGCAGGAGAAGCGGATACTATCCCTTATGTAGCAAACTTACAAGCAGTTTTTGGGAATAATATTGTGCCTGATGAGATCATCCCAAATGGCATATCACCAATTCAGGTATATGTAGAACCTCCAAGGCCTACTGGTTCCGGGGCGGCAATCACTCCCATGTTAAGGGCAAAAACTTTTTTTGGTCAGAATAATCCAACCGACTTTCCAGTGTTGGGTGTGCATTATGAGGTAGTGAGCGGTGGGAGCGGCTATCGTTCCAATGCTGAAGTACCGGTAACAGTAACACAAAATTTCTTTAATGAAGATATCACCGGGTCCCGTGCGATTGATATGTTCGCCATTACGAATGATCAGGGAGAAGTGATTGGCTTAAATGTCAGGGGGCCGGGTTTTGGATACAGAGGTACAAATACTGTTGAAATCATGGGTGCTGGTTCAGGAGCAGCAATCAAAATTTTATATCAGTCGGAAATAGCAGAGATTGGAAATGATTTGTCTATCCCTGACGTTGGCAGTGTATTGGATTCTGCTGGCAACAACTATTTTATTGATCCTGTGGTAGTGATCATTGGAAATACGCTTGACAGCAACGGGGATAGCATGCGTGTGAATGACAGATTGACCAATGCGCTGGACATTGTAGATGGTCGGATTCAGCCATCCGGAAATCTGTTTAATAGTGCAGACAAATATATCTCACCCCCTGATATCTTTATTGTAGCAACCCCAACTGTACAAGCAAGTGTAGCTATAGAGGCAAATGATGGGTCGCTAATGCCGACTATAATAGAACCTGGGCTTGGTTATGATCTTCTTAATCCACCAAACGCCAGTATTATCGACTTACTTGGAGGAGTTGCTACAGGTAACGCTGGTACACTTAGTACAGTGGTTAGCGGCTCAGAGGTTTCTGAAGTAGTGGTGACCAGCAACGGAGTAGGGTACAGCGAAAGAAGCAGCACTAATTTTAATCTAGTTGCCAGACCTTTTCAAATTCTAGGTAACAATGAGCCAATTGTATTTCCAGGGAAGACCTATCAATTAGTAATTGATTACGGCACTGGACTAAGAACCGTTTTAGTGGAGTAATCATTTATTACCATGACAAAAGAAGACTGGACACTTTTAATTGCACTGTTGGGTGCCCTTGCCTGGACAATACCACTGTTTAACCTGCTGAAGAAAGTAGTTTTTAAACCTAAGCTTATTCCTCATATTGATGAACAGATCGAAATCGGATATGATGAAAACGGACCGTTTATCACGATGGCAATAGCATTCACAGCTCGCAATCAAAGTGTCTTCATTACGAATGCAGCTGTCACCATGATTCATGAAGACAATGAAACACATACCTTGCAGTGGGATACCTATGGAGAGGTGATATTGTCTTTTGAAGATGGATATGATGATTATTTTGGAGAAGAACTATCTAATAGACAAAGAGCGATTGCGCTGAACATTGCAATGAATGATTCTGTTGACAAAGAAATCGACTTTGTCAATAAGACTTTTATGAAAGAACTTCGTAATTACGATGAGTCACTGAGAGTGGTCGAAGAGAAGTATTCAAGGTTTAAAAACAAACAACAAAAGATCATTGAATCTGATGCTTATCGTGATTATCTGCTTTACTATAAAAACAAGTTTTGCTGGAAAGTGGGTAAGTACAGTTTGAAAATTACCTTTACTTCTTCAGATGGAAAGGAATTTGACTTTCAGAACTCTTTTAGTCTAACCGACGGAGATGTTCATGATCTGAAAACAAATATCAGCCTTTTCAAACAACAAACAGACATCGACCTCTTTTCTGATGATTATACACAGTTTGTTAGCGAGTATGAATCTGCGTTGGTTTACCTGGATGACTGACATCTATTATACTTTTTTTAAAACGATCTCTCTAATAATTTTCATCTACCAATGAACAGACGAAAACAGCTCATCGATAGAATTATTCAAAACCTTTCTATTCTAGAAGTTCAGTTAAGAAAAAGAGGTTCTTTAAACTTATTGGATATGCATCTGCATGCAGAATCTTTTGCCAAGGTTCTGCTGAATAAAGTATATGGTTATGATTTGGTAAACCTCAATCATGTGAATCAAAATATGCCAGCTGTGGATCTGGGAGATTATAAAAGAGGAATTGCATTTCAGATTACCACTACTAATTCAATACAAAAGATCAAGGATACTGTAATTAAGTATCGAGCACATGAAATAGCGGATGATTTACCTCACCTGAGAATCTTTATCCTTCGTTCAGAGAAGCCTAAAAAGAATTCTATTGTCATTGATGGTTATGAGTTTGATATAAAACATCATGTCATCAGTTTAACAAATTTAATCAGGTCTATACAAGATATATCTAATACTGATTTACTGATCGAAATTGATAATTGGATTGCCAGAGAATCCAAATTGGAATTTGATGATCATAATGATGATTTCTTCAATGAGTTTATAAATAGCCCCGAAAATGCCAGGGAATTGATGCTAAGGACACAACCTACTTTAAGTGATTGTCGGGAAGTATTTAGTGATGAATATTTTGAGTTGATGCATTTGTACTATGATGTCTGTTTCTCTGCTATTTTAGATCCAAGAGCTAATTGGGAAAAGTTTCGGGTCTTTGATAGTTTTAAAATTACTACTTCTTCCTATCAGGAAGTACAATCCGGGAAACACAATATGCCGGGTGGAATTAGAGATCTTGTTAACGATCGCGTGTTTCGTCCCGGTAAGTATTCATTTCATACTGTGAAGTTTTATCCAAAAGATTCAGAATATGGAAGTTCTTTTAAAACCTGGATAAAGATCAATGGAAGATGGGTATACTTTGTAAAACCATGGAGGGCAATGGATGAAATTGGCACCTTAAAAAATGACAAAAGTATAGATCGGATGATCAAAGCCATGAGAAGATTTGGTTTTAGGGAAGATCCCTTTGAAAAGGATTATGATAAAGAATTTTTTTTGAGATTCTTCTTTAAGCAACTTGGTCAATGATTTTAAATCAGTCATCTGCAATCGCTTTTAAACACACATTTTGTCTCAATTTCAACAGATTTTTATATATTGAGTTTTTAGAAACTAATAGCACATGCGCCAAAAGTGGAATGAAGACTCCAGGGTGAAAATCCCAAACATCTTACATCTGACCAGACTAGGGTATCAGTACTTGTCCTTAAAGGATCAGCAGTGGGACGAATCCAATAATATATTCAGAGATTTATTTGAAGAAAGCTTCCTTAGAATTAATCCGGAACTTGCTGATGATGATTTTAATCGGTTTTATGATCAGGTGGTTCTTTCGCTAGAAAATGAAGACCTTGGCAAGGCTTTTTATGAGATGCTG
>JBCBHL010000531.1:0-3919 GCA_038525605.1 Bacteroidota bacterium | reverse complement strand
CAAACTTTTCTTTGGTTTCAGCGACAATCTCCTGCCCGTTTTTTGCCTCTCTCATTGCAGAAGTAGCACAGCCATAATAACCGGTGATGTCATAGAGGTCTATCAGGTTTTTGTATGCCTGCATCAGCTTTAAAAACTTTTCATATTTCTCTTCACCGATTTTACCTTGATTGAAAACATCTTGTCCCAATCGCAACGGAAACCGAACATATTCCAGTTTTTTGAAAGTAATTTTTCCATCGAATTCAATCACCTTTGTGATCTGTAATCTGATGGCATTAGAACCAATGTCTATAGCTGCGAATCTCAATATTTATGCTTTTTGTTATCGCTCAAAGAAACCCATAAAAATTGATTTAAACACTATCGAAATTATTTAAATCTCCTATTTTCGATGGTTTTTGAACTTTTGCCATCTTGTTTTTGTAATATGTGAGAACTTTATTGTTATATTTGAATCGCTTATCAAGAAAGACTGAGGGAATGGGCCCTTTGACGTCTTAGCAACCTTTATAGAATCGTAGATTCTGGAATATTTCGGTGCTAACTCCCATCCTAAAAATATTAGGAGAAGATAAGATGCAATTTCACATCTCTATATTCTTTCCAACGATTTTCTTCATAAGCATCACAACAGAATCACTGTTTAGAGTATATGGAAGAATTAGTTTTAAGAAAGTCTGAAAGAACGGTTGCTTTATATCAAGCAATTTCAGAAAGAATTCTTGTTCTCGACGGAGCAATGGGTACGATGATCCAAAGACATAAATTGGAAGAAAAGGATTTTAGAAATGAATCGCTTGCAGATCATCCTACGAATCTTAAAGGAAATAGTGACTTGTTATCTGTTACCAGACCGGATATTATCAAAGAGATACATTCGGAATATCTTGCTGCAGGCGCCGATATCATTGAAACCAATACCTTTAGCGGTACTGTTATTGCCCAGGAAGACTATCAACTAACCCACCTGGTCGATGAGATCAACATCCAATCAGCAAGTATTGCCAGACAGGCAGCAGATGAATTTACCCTAAAAGAGCCTCACAAACCGAGGTTTGTAGCAGGAGCTATCGGACCTACTAACAGAACAGCTTCTTTATCGCCAGATGTAAATGACCCTGGCTACAGAGCGGTCACATTTCAAGAGTTGAAACAGGCCTATAAACAGCAGGCCCACGGATTAATGAAAGGAGGGGCTGATATCCTTTTGGTAGAAACAATATTTGATACATTGAATGCAAAAGCTGCACTTTTTGCGATCGAAGAAGTAAAGGAGGAATTAGAACTCGAAATTCCTGTGATGGTATCGGGCACTATTACTGATGCCAGCGGAAGGACTTTAAGTGGTCAGACTACCGAGGCATTTCTGGTCTCAGTATCACATGTTCCCTTGCTGAGTGTGGGGTTAAACTGTGCCCTAGGTGCTAAAGAGCTAACGCCGTACTTAAAGACCTTATCTGAAAAAGCAGGTTTTTATACAAGCGCACATCCTAATGCCGGGTTGCCAAACGAATTTGGAGAATACGATCAGTCTGCTGAACAGATGGCAGATTTAATTAAAGGCTTTCTTCAGGAAAATTACCTCAATATTGTAGGAGGTTGCTGTGGAACGACACCGGAGCACGTGAAGGCAATCTCTGAACTGGCAGGTCAGTTTGCTCCAAGAATTATTCATTACAATTAATATAGAACAACTTGTCTATTATCAATATACATCCTGATTACAGCGGTAAATATCAATTCAAGTGGCACGACTACCCTTTTTTAAAACTCAGTGGTCTCGAACCTTTGACTGTTACTCCGGAAACTAACTTTATCAACGTAGGTGAAAGAACAAATGTGACCGGATCAAGGAAATTTCTGCGCTTGATTAAAGAGGAGAAGTACGAGGAGGCGCTCGAGGTTGCCCGTAATCAAGTGGAGGGTGGAGCTCAGATCATCGATGTAAATATGGATGAAGGGATGCTTGACGGTCAATATGCTATGGTTAAGTTTCTGAATTTGATGGCTGCAGAACCAGATATTGCCAGAGTACCTGTCATGATTGATAGCTCCAAATGGGAAATTATCGAAGCAGGACTACAGTGCATCCAAGGTAAAGGGGTGGTCAATTCCATTAGCCTGAAAGGTGGGAAAGAAGAATTTGTGCGTCAGGCCAGAGTCATCAGGAAGTATGGAGCAGCGATTATTGTCATGGCTTTCGATGAGGCGGGACAGGCTGATACCTACGAGCGGAGAGTTGAAATCGCTAATAGATCATATGAAATTCTGACTGGGCCTGAAGTGAATTTCCCTTCTGAAGACATCATTTTCGATTTGAATATCTTTCCGGTAGCGACCGGTATCGAAGAGCACAGAAAAAATGCACTTGATTTTTTTCAGGGTACCAGGTGGGTAAGGGAAAATTTACCCGCTTGCCATATCAGTGGAGGGGTAAGCAATGTTTCATTTTCGTTCCGAGGCAATAACAAAGTGAGAGAGGCGATGCATTCGGCCTTTTTATACCATGCCATTAACCAGGGAATGGATATGGGAATTGTCAACCCGACAATGTTGGAAGTATATGACGACATTGACAAAGATCTACTGGAAAGAGTAGAGGACGTTTTACTGGATAGAAGAGATGATGCTACTGAAAGATTGCTGGAGTTTGCTGAAACGGTGAAGGGTGATGGCAAGGTAGTAGTCAAAGATCAGCAATGGCGGGAAAATGACATTGAAAAACGGCTGGAACATTCACTGGTAAAGGGAATCATTGAGTTCATAGAATCTGACACTGAGGAAGCGCGTCTGAAATATGAAAGACCTCTGAAGGTGATTGAAGGCCCGTTGATGGATGGGATGAATGTGGTGGGAGACTTATTTGGATCAGGTAAAATGTTTTTGCCGCAGGTTGTGAAATCCGCCCGTGTTATGAAGAAGTCCGTTGCTTACCTGATTCCGTACCTTGAGGAAGAGAAAAGACTTGCCGGAGATCAATCTTCAAATGCTAAAATCCTCTTGGCTACAGTAAAAGGAGATGTGCACGATATCGGTAAAAACATCGTAGGTGTCGTATTAGCGTGCAACAATTACGACATTATCGATTTGGGAGTGATGGTGCCAGAAGAAAAAATTATTGAAACTGCCGTTGAACAAAATGTAGACATCATTGGTCTGAGCGGGTTGATCACGCCTTCTTTGGATGAGATGGTCAGTGTAGCAAGGGAAATGGAAAAAAGAAACCTTAAAATACCTTTGTTGATCGGAGGAGCCACTACGTCCAGAATTCATACTGCTGTTAAAATAGATCCTGAGTATTCAGGTCCGGTAGTTCATGTATTGGATGCCTCACGTAGTGTTCCGGTCGCCGGTGAACTGATCAACGAGCAATCTTCCTTGAGTTATTTTCATCAGATTAAAGCTGAATACAAAGTGCTGAGAGAAGACCATGCAGACAGAAGAAAAGTTAAAAATTACATTTCATTTGATGCTGCAAAAGAGAACAGGCTTGTCCTGAGCGACCAGTCTGTTTACGAACCAGTTCAACTCGGTAAGCAGGTGTTCAATAATTATCCCATTGAAGAAATAGCAACCTTTATCGATTGGACGCCATTTTTCCAGACCTGGATGCTGAAGGGTAAGTACCCTGATATTTTAAATCACGAAATTGTAGGAGAGGAAGCGACTAAGCTATTTGCCGATGCTTCAGAAATGCTCCGACAGGTAATTGACGAACAACTATTGAGTGCTCACGCAGTGTGTGGAATTTATCCGGCGAGGAAATCTGGTACCGATGACGTCATCGTGACGAATTCCGATGCGGGTGGCGAAGAGGTCACATTCAACTTTTTGCGACAGCAAGGAAAGAAGGGCAGTGGTTTGCCAAATTTATCGCTGGCAGATTTTATTCAGGATGAAGGTGAAGATTACATTG
>JBCBHL010000530.1:0-3924 GCA_038525605.1 Bacteroidota bacterium | reverse complement strand
GGTTGCGCTGATTGCTAATTGTTGCAAGCTGTTTGTTTCCTGATGAAAATTCTACCTCAGACAATATGTCTTTAATTTGATCAATTGACTGAGACGATCGGGTATTAAGGTCGTTTGTCGTGAAATAAAATTTATCCTCGATATTAAACTGGTCGAGGTATCTCAAAACCAGTTCAGAAGAATTATCAAAAGCAGTAAGACCATCTGTTGAGATATTCGAATTACTATAAGAGTTATCAAGGTAGATAATCCGCTCTGCATTTTCATTTACTGAAAGATCTCCTTTTGAAAATGGAACTGCGAAGGTAAGCACCAAAAATGCAAGAGCAAGTAACCTGCTGATTAATGCAAGCCACTGTTTGATTGTCAATTTGGACCGAGAGGATGATTTGATGGAACTCAGAAAGTTCACATTAGAAAAGAACACTTTTTCATATCGTCTCAGGTTAAATAAATGGATAAAGACCGGAATGGTCAATAAACACAAAAACCATAAAACTGTCGGGTATAAAAAGCTCATTGTTTAAAACTAATCAGTACTATTCAAAACACAACGAATCGACAAAGTTAATATTTAAACGGTGAGCAATTATCCCACTTACACCAATTAATTAAGGAATTGAAAATCAATAGCAAAAAAACTACATATCTAAAAAGGCTGAAGCTCACTCCGGCCTTTTCAATCATTGCTATTTTACAAACGAAGTTGTCAGCGACAAGGTAAAACCAGTAGCGGCAGGTACAAATCTACAAACTCCTCCTACGCAAATAAGTCCCCCTCTTTGCCTGCCATAATTAAAAGATAGCCTGGTAGCCTTTTCAGTATAAGAAAAACCAGTCTGAAAATAATGGATCTGATCCTCATCACCATAGTTATACTGATCGAAGGCGAAAAATGACCATTTTGGTGCTAAAGAATATTCGGTCAAAAAACCTGCCCAATTACCATCGCCCTGCTCGGTGCTTAGGTGTTGCAGTTCTATTCTCAGCGACTTTCGTTTCTTTAATTTATACTGAACTTCCAATACACCAATATTGGAAATGATATTATCAGAAGGCACGCCCTCAATTTCAGATCTGTTATAGTTGAGTGACACAAAATCAAGAATCACTTTTACCCTTTTAGAGATTCTTTTTTCAATTTCAACATTAAAGTCTCTGTAAAGTGTTGTATCGCTCGAACTTAAAAACTGAGACTCAAAACGGTCTTCACCTACTACGATATCTGATCGGTCCAGTTTGTTAAATCTGGAATAGTTGATTGCTATTCTGGTACCGTATTTCCCACCAAGTTTCGATTTCTTCGGGATGAAATAAGAAAGATTGAACTGATTACCTATCTCCCCATTTAGCTGAACTGCATAAGGATAAATATTTGGAAGTAAGTAACCATGCTGTCTGGTCTCTGCCGGAATATAATTTATCCAAAGATTTGTGAGCGATGCATTTCTCTCCGATCGAAAATCCATATTATCTATAGTTCTGAATGTCCAGCTAAATCCAATACCTTTCTGCACTGTCGACAGAGTAGACAACAAACCTCTACCTCTTCTGGAGGTATTAAAAGCATTTCCATCTCCCGGGTCTATATCCTTTTCAACATATTCAGCACTCAAATCAAAAAGTGGACTATTGAGAAAAAACCTACCCGAGTAAGCATCAATACCCTCTGCAATATCTGGATCAGGTCCTGTGTAAACTTCAAACTTACTCACAATCGAGCCTTCAACCTGAACATTGAAGTCGGATTGAATATTAAAAATATCATTGAGTTGAAATTGACCATCGATTCCTCTTACGGTTCCGGCACCAAGCTCAAAAGAAGTACTTCTTTGTCTACCAGCCAGCAAAGTCAACCCAATACCATCAAGAGGATTGATTTTAACGTTAATTCCATCGATAGAATTATCAATCCCCAGCAGGCGTTCCTCATAAGCACGTAACACCATTCCCGATCCAAACTGTTCGTAAAAGTTACCAACTGTAACCTTCAAAAATTCACCCGTATATGATGCATATCTATTGGCTATTCCCTGGCCTTCCAGGGACGTTGGATATCCCAAAAGCGGCGGCATATATGCCTCATATCTTATTCCAACTGCAAAATCTCCCAGGGTATAATCAAGTTTCAGGTAGTTGTTACTTCCTATTTGTTCATCAGGACTTACGGTTCCGATGGCTTCATCGTCAATATAAAACTGATTATCTGACTGAAACCCTCCAGAAATCACTCCTTTGTTGACCTGAGATAAAACTGTGGAAACACCTGCAAAAAAAATCAGGAATACGAAAATAAGCCCTTTCATAAATGAAAGGGCTGGTCTACTTACTAATAGCATGAAGTTATTTTGATAATGTCTGTAATTTTTCGAAAAGGATTTCTTCGTCTCCAGGCAAGTAACCGGCATGTTGCCAGATCACATTACCATCCTTATCGACCACAACAGAGTGTGGGATATTATTAATATTAAGAGCCCTTTTTAAATCTGAATTTTCATCCAGATAGACCTCAAAAGGCCAATCTTTGGAGCTTACAAATACAGAAACCTTGGAAGATGATCTTGCATCATCAATAGAGACTGCAACAACCTGAACATTCATTTCATCGGTCCAGTCTTCGTACATATCGCTGATAGCGTTTAGTTCCAAAATGCAAGGTTTGCACCAGGTAGCCCAAAAGCTTATAACGGTATAGCCCTCTTTATTCAATATCTCCTTCGAATCAATTTTTCTCCTGTCAAGTTTTTTCAACTCTGTTGTTGGAAACTTTGAATCCTGCGCAAATCCTGAAAAGACTGTCAACAGGAATATAAATACGAAAAAATACTTTTTATGAAACAGCATCCTGTATTATTTATCAATTCCAATGGATTGTCCAGCTTTCACTTGTTGAGCATTCAAAATCTTCTTGGAACCACTCATCGGATAGTGAATGAAGGCGATGACATAACTGTTTTCTGATCTGTAGTTAGACATATCAACAGTTTTCGTTTCAAGATTAAAGGTTGATCCCTTCACGACAGATTCGGCAGGAATTACATCCCCTAAAATATCAGTCGCTGCCTTTCTAAGCACAAACTGATGAACGAAATTAGACAGTTGAGCAGGCTTAGGATAATAATAGTAGTTCTCGAAACCTGCATTATTACTAAAATAATTTTGCTGAGTACCACCCATCACCTCATTTTCGATGATGTAAATAGTCACTCTTACCTCTTCTTGAATATTCTCATAGAAATTGATACTCACATCAACTTCCAAATCACTTCCAACGTATTTAGAACTAATACCGACACCAGCCATTACCGTTTCATTATAAATCTGCCTGTTGTACTCATTTGCAATTGCAGGATCGATCGGGTTGGAATTGTAGCCAACGTTCACCAGGTTAACCCTTCCTACCAGTCCGCCGGGAAAACCATTGATACCGAAGGCATCTCTAATAATATCCTCATTATCAAATACAAGACCATCGCCATTATGGATACCAACAGTTAATACATATGGATGTTCTTCAACCAGCGTTTCGAGATTGTGTGCAGCTTCAGGGCACCAACCACACCATTCACCTGTAAATTCTTCAATTAAAACCTTTCTTACGGTGAACGGATCCACCTGCACAGACACTACATTACTCTCTACACCCTCATAGGTCGCTTTCAATTGATAAACTCCGGTTGTTCCCGATGTAAAATCTGTTGAGCTAATTACCTCTCCATTCAAAGTCATTTCCACAAAATTGGTCACATCATCATTGGCCTGATCTAAAACTCTAGCAGAAGCTTTTGTGTAAGAATCTGCTGGTATCACCTCTCTATCAACCTCAAGCGTCAAACTTGAAATATCGAGTTTAGACCTGATTGATAGAGAAGGAGACTCAATGTCTTTATATTTGGCCAATGATGATGTGACCAATTTTGTGGA
>JBCBHL010000529.1:0-3970 GCA_038525605.1 Bacteroidota bacterium | reverse complement strand
CCAAAATGTCCTAATATGTGGGAACGACACTCATGGTAAAATTCGGGATAGTGAGCATATTTTAAAAAGATCAATAGCGTACGATGGAACACATTTTTTAAGAAGGATTCTTGAGACAGAGGAATATGCCGGAAAAGTAGATTATAATTTTTATGAAATCGTTGATGGAAAAAAGGAAACCATCCTGGATTACATAGACAAGATTTTAAATGATGAAAATTTAATGATTGTTTATGACAAAGAAGAGTTAGAAGATTTCATTGATATGATTGAAGACTCAGAGGGAAAAAGAGGATCTGAATTGAAATGAATCTATGAATATATATATGCTGAAATTAACCGTATTTTTAAGCCTAATGCCTTTTTTTAGTTTTTGTCAATTAGATTGTAACTCAAATAACATCGATGCAAATAATATATGTAGAGTACTGTATTCCACAGCTGCCAGTCCAAATGCTGCTACTAATTTTGAGGACTTTTTGGTTAATTTGATAAAGGGAGAGACATCTTATTCAGAAAGAGAAAAAGCTGAAATTGTTTCTGGTTTTTTTAACAAGAACAATTCTTGTTTGATCTGCGGGGATGATAGCGATGTTAAAATAAGAGAGAATGAGCACCTATTGAAACGTTCCATATCATCTAACGGGTACCAATTCTTAGAAAAAGTGGTAACTAGTGAGTATTATTACTTTGATTTTAATTATTACGAAATAGTTGATGGGGAAAAATAGACAATCTTAGACTTTTTGGATAAAATACTATCTGATGAAACCCTTTTGCAAGGATGTAGTAAGGGGAATCTGGAAGAGCTGATTATATACATTGAAGATGCTGGTGGAAAAAGAGCAAATGAATTGAAATGAAAAGAATAATTATAATTTTTACCATAATTCTTAATCAACAGCTAAGTTATTCGCAAAGCAAAATCGAAGAAGCGGAGTTAGCCAGAGATATTTGTTTTGATTTGTATGCTTCGAGAATACAGGAAAACTCTGCTTTAAGCTTTGAAAATGCAATTTTGAAGCGGCTAGAAGTGAAACCGACGAGCGATAACGAAAGGGAACAAATAATCTCAGATTTTTTCAATAAAAATGCTGATATACTAATCTGCGGTGAGGATGACAATCAATCTAATACAAGAAAAAGTCAACACCTTTTTAAAAGATCTATCGCGATAAAAGCGTATCATTTTCTTTACTACTTAACTGAGACAGATGGCTATACTATTGATTTTAATTTCTTTGAAATTGTCGATGGTGAAAAAGAAACACTGTTGGATTACATAGATAAAATTATTGCAAATGAGTCAAGAGCTAAGACATATAATCTTGAACATCTGGAAGATATAATAGATTATGTGGAAGAAGTTGGTGGAAAAAGAGGAAAAGAATTGAAATAAGTGTTTACAACAACGGCTATAAATCATTACATATTCTCGCCTGCTTTTGTGAATCCTACAGGCTTTTCAGTTGGTTCCTACTATCTGAATTGAGTGCTAAACCACGCGGATATTCATAGCCAGTACGTCATCATTAATCAAAATGAAATACCTAATTAGAAAAATTTCTCCCTGGCAGGATCAATCTAAATTCTTCCCTTTTGGAAACCCTGCAGTCGCTATGTTTGACGCTTTAGAGGAGGCAGTAAAGCAGAAGAATGTTTTGGAAATTAACAGACTGAAGGAAACCGGAATCACTAACAATTATGAGTATTGGGATGTGGATTGTACAAAAGAGCTGATAGCTCTCAATGATTTTTTAGTTCAAAAATATGGCATACGAATTCTAACCGATCACTACAATCGTGAAGAAATAGGCATAGATGAGATAATCTCTACTATGTTTCCTGAGGATTTTACAGATGAAGATTTCCTGATTGTCCAAAATCAAATGAACAGATATCATTATAAAATCATGGAAGTCGCCAACTCTCCTCAATATGTTGCCATTATCAATGATCAGGTTTTTGGACCGTGGCACGATGAAGAAGCAGGTTTAAACGATCTGGAATTTAGATATTACAATAGTTATGAGGACGCATCTATTGCTATTAATCAAGTAATCAAAAGTACAATTGATAGATGGAGTAATAGTACCTATGGTTTAGTAGGTCCAATCATGAAAAAGGATTTCACCAGTGAAACATTCCAATTGCTCAATGGCAACTCAGCGATAAAATATGGTTCGGAGGATCACGAAACTCGTCGGGGTTTTGAAAGTCAACATAGTATAGACCGGATTGACAATGGAGTTTCAATACTGCTAAGCCTTCTTGAATCTGTTGGAAAAAGGATTTATGAGGTTAAGAAATTGCAATAATCTGCTTTTTGTAAAAATTATATCAAACTGAAACACTAAATGCCATTGAGGTATTTGCATTAGGAAGTACTATCTGCTAGATTAGGTAAAGTTCAATACAGGATCCTTATGACGTTTAGCTTGATGTTATCAGCAATTAAAATGAAACTTAAATTGATACCATTTTCAATACTGCTACTAATCTTATGTAGCTGTACAAATCCACCTGTAAAAGATTACCAAGGAAATAAAGAAGTTGAATTGCAAGAAATAAAAAAGTCAATTACTCTAACAACAGCTACAGACAGTTTGATAGCTGAATTGGCAAATATGAAAACTGATACTCTCGATTGTTCGGCAGATATTTATTGGAAGATAGTAGGTAAAGGGAAATCGTATATTCCTAAACTGATTAAGAGTTTAACCGACACAACACCAACTAATGTCATTCATGGATGCAAGAACGAGAAACTAAATATCGGAGAACTATCATATTTCGCTTTAGAAGAAATAGGGGATTTTCCTGCATCTGTGGTGACGCAAATTCAATTTGACGTAGCAAGCATTAAAAACGGATGGAGTTGTTGGAATTTCTATGACTATTTATTCGACAACAGAAACAAAAAAGAATATCAAGATAAGGTGAAAAACTTTTATGAGAAATCTCAATTTGAATATGTTGAATTCCCAGAATATTCAATTACTGATTGCATAAAACAATTCAAGATTAAAGGACGATATAAATGGCAAGATAAATAACAATTCAGGATTGCAAATACATCGCCCTCAACGGGTTTTTAAGATTTCCTTCTCCACGCTCCTATCCCATTAATAACACCCCCTCAATATCAGGTAGAGAAAAAAAACTTTTCATTTTTTCATCCGAACTGCTGCGCTTATTTGTCCAAGTGACAGGTAACCGAATTGTACAAACAATCGGAATTTATCAACGAATAAATTTTTATGAAATGAAAAAGAATACAATTATGAATCTATCAGCAATTTTAATCATGCTACTATCGTTTTTTGCCTGCTCCGATGATGAGCTTTCAAAAGTCGAGCAATTGAAAAGTGATCTGGAAAATTTATCAGGGACCTATCAGGACATCAATCCATATGCCTATGGTGATGCCTTCGGACAGCGAATTTTTACTTTTGACAAAGGAAAGTGGACATTGGTTTTTACACTGGCACTGGATCCGAATCTTGAAAATCAGGTGTTTCAATTCCGCACTTACGGATCCTACCGCATCGGAGAGGCATCAGAGATAGTTGAGAATGCTTTTAATGCTGAATTTGGTGAAGACAAGAAATTTGTCACTCTTAAAACCGACAATGAACAGCTAATTGAAGCTTTTGGTTTCTCTTCCTGTGGACTTACACCTTTTATCGAAAAGGATATTTCCGAGAACGGTTGCTCACTTTGGAAACCCGTATCAGAATGCCCGGTGGATCATGACCTTGTATCACTGGATGAAAATGGCTTACTATACTTTGGACAGAGACCTGCTGACAACGACATGTGCTCTGCAGATAAAAGACCTACTTCTTTGACACCGGCTGTTTCAAAAATTTAAAAATCTAAATTACTGATATCCGAGAAAAAATGGTTTAGTAAATGTGGTGCTTAAAAAAATACAATGGCGAGGTATTGAACCTCGCCAAAAATGATA
>JBCBHL010000528.1:0-3992 GCA_038525605.1 Bacteroidota bacterium | reverse complement strand
ATACGATGTGGATAGAACCATCGTAGTGACTGAATTGATATAGCGGAAGTGTTATGAAGCAGTCTTGCTCAATGTCGAATATAAAGTCCAAAATAGAGTATTCATATCCATGAGGTTCTTTATCAAATTTTCCTCTATTAAGAAAATTAATAAAATAGTCTTCCTTCAGTTTATTTACTTTAATACCTTCTAGTACTGGCGCATTGTCTGCAATTAACTTTGCATTGGCAGAACTAGCTATTGCATCATTTTTGGGAAGGGAGGCATTATCAAAATATTCCCAGACAGGTTCTCCTGTATTTACGTGCAAAAGATTTGGAAACTTAATACTGAAATTTCGTTCTAGAAGTTTCTTTTGTGCACTCATCCCTGCGTAGACTAGCTCCCCATTATTTAGTGATGTCAAATTCGACCGATCAACAAGGTTGATGAAAATAAGGTAAATGCTGTCTATCCCCGTCACCCACTCAATCAAAGGATGAACTCTATTCATTAGTTGTTGACAGAACTCGGAGTTGAATTTTTCAACTACCGACCTTGTCGGTTTTTTGCTCAAAGCTCCTGCTGTACTCATGATTAGTATGTTTGTTGGATCTGTTTTGTGTAGCTGTCAGTGATACTATGCTGTGTTTTGGCTATTTATGTCAAGATGTCCCGAAGGTATGATTCTCACACCTGTAAAGAAGATCACGATTACTACTCTTTCGGTAAAAATCCTTCGCTTTAAAGTAGTGATGATAATACCGATTATTATTGCTTATTTCAGTCAGTTTGGCTAATCTTCTACCCGCAGAAAACTCCTGGTTTAGGAGTGTTTTTGCTGATTGTCCTATCCTACGACCTAGTCGGATACTTTCTCTTAAAGCTTGTGATTCCATCATTTCTTTTAGGACAAGATTGTGCTTCCCAAACAGAGAAGGCTGATTTTGTTGAAAGAAGAGCCGTTTCACAAGTTTATTCTTGGATTCTGGGGTATTCATGTGTAGAATCAAGGGAAAAGTGTAAGTGCCATTTCTAATGTCACTCAGTACATCAGTGGATAACTTATAATTGGTCTGTCTTTCGTAAAAAAAGTCAGAGTTGTCATTAACGATTTGGAGCATAAACCCATAGCGCTCGGCAAAAGCTCTGATTGTCTTTCTTGTTTCGTTAACAACTGGGATTTCGAGTAAATCACTGATCAATGCTACAATTCGCAGGAATAAATCTGTACTTATCAGGAAGCATCTTGCGTAATAGGAATAAAGCGCCAGATGCATATCCAGACTAGACTTCGCTTTGGCATGGTCGAAAAATTGCGCAAAGAACTGATTACTAAATAAGTTAGTAATGTTTTGTTCATCAATTAGGAGGTGGGTTAAGCGCTTGTGAGCAATTAAGTCTAGGGTTGTATGGTGAGTTAAATCTTGCCCTTTGTGTATAGCAATTTTCATTCGATTGGTAGACGAATGTATCAAGTTCTTTTGACGGGAATTTAGTCTTGGGTGCTCCAAGATATACTGGTCAAAATGTGTTTCGAGTAGGTTGGCCTGGCTGATGTTTTTATTTATCTGTTCTTTGTTAACAATCTTGTATTTCCGGTCAAATACCTGATTAAACAGGTAAGCATGGGCAATTACAAATTCAGCGGTTAGGGGAATAATCGATCTGAAGATTTGCTCATCATGGCCTTCTGGCGCAAGTCCTGCTTCCAGATAATACCCATATACCCATGTAGCAAAAGAGGAACGTACAGAAATACGCTCTAATTTTTGTTGAAGCGGCTGCCAAACTTCGCGATTGAATTGCAA
The DNA here is from genome assembly GCA_038525605.1 of Bacteroidota bacterium. GTDB lineage: Bacteria > Bacteroidota > Bacteroidia > Cytophagales > Cyclobacteriaceae > JANSWY01. The sequence continues at coordinate 2,202 of JBCBHL010000528.1, read as the reverse complement.
AAGGGTTTGCAGTTCGGTCTTGTGAATCGTCCGCTGAATCTTCTTCATCTCAGAGAAGTGAGAGGCACTTTCCCGCATGCTGATAGCTTTAACGATAGGAATGAAATGTGGGGACGATAAATGTGAATTTATGTCTTTTACCTATCGCACGCAAGTGCCAAGATGTGAATGTAATGGTTGAGGAAGTTAAAATTGAATAGTAGCTAGTAAACTAGTACTTATAATTAGTGTATGTAACTATTCTAATTGGACGGCTAGTTCCTGCTTGGAAGGAACAGGATCATTACTTTTTTCTCTCTGAAAAGTAAACGCGATTTTGAGAATAAATGTAAGAACAAGAAAGTCAGAAAAATCCAGTCGGCCATTTAGAGCTGCATCTAATTCTGGGCTATGTTTGGACGCACTACTGTAAAAGGGTAGTAATTCGTCAAGAATATCATTCTCTGACGAATAAAAGTACGCAGCGATATCGTCATCGGTAATAAATTCTTCCAAAAGAAAATTAAAAGAATTCCAAATTTTCATTATTCCTTCCCATATTCTATCATCCTCAAACTCTTGATTGATAAATTCTTTGATTTCTCTATTCTTAATTGGATAATAACGAAGATCTCCCTTACGCAAACAAGCTAATTCTCTGGCATCAAGGGCCAAGTGAATAAGTGAAGCTCTCAATTTTCGCGACTCGGTTGTCGAAATTGAGTCCAAATAAGTTTTGAAGAAAATGGAAAGGAACTCCTGTAGATACTCTGTAAACTTCCAACGTCTACTAGTTTCTTTTTTACTACTTGAAATAGGAGCTGCTACGGTATTGTTGACTACATCTGAATATGATGATGCACCACCTGGAGTAGGGTAGGGAGTTGAAAAATACTGGTGCATGATAAAATGGTTTATTAATTAAATGTGGGTTTTCATTTCTTTATTTACGATTACTGTACCAAACTGTTCTGAATTCTATTAGATTAGTGCGGGTTTAGTTGTTTTTATACTTAAGTATTTGTTATTCAGTTTTTTATGGGTGTTTTTTTTCTTTGGATATTTGGAGTAGTCAAATTTTTACTGGTCTTGTTTACCCCAGAATTCTAGAAAAGTTAGATTTTTTTGCTAGAAAAGTTAGAGTCTGATAATCTGAGGCCTTGTTTTTTAGTAGTATAAATCATGTGTTTAGCTTAGTATATAATTCAATTTTATGAGTTTACTAATATGTAGTATTCATTTTGGAATTTTTGCTTTACTATCCCAAAGTGAAAAGGTATTTTGAGAACCCTGATTATTATTGAGATTGGTTTTACTATCTGACTCTCACCTTTTCTGATAAGCCCAGAGTTTCGAGATCAAAACTCCGCATTATATTCGAATCCCACTAATCGTTCTTCTAACGCCGTTCCCCAAGCGTCGTTTACTTGCGTCTCCCGACGCAAGACAACCCCCTACCCCCGCGCCACCTTCAACATCTCCCCCAACCGCAAAATATACTTCTGCCACTTCTCATCCTCCGCAATATCCAAGTTCTTGGTCATGTCCTTTTGACGGGCGTAGAACAGGTCCTGGCTCCGCCAAGGATTGATGTTGAGTTTGAGTTCTTCGAGCAGCTCAAAGACTTTAACGAGTGCCTTGAGGCGGTCCCGGTATTTAAGTTCTGGGAGGAGGGCTTTTTGCTCCTGGTAGAGCCGACTTTCCGCAAGCAGACTCACCTCCGGTGCGTGCTCCACCGCCACATCCCATTTTTTAAATTCTTCCACCAGGTGCTTCAGCTGGCGGCGATCCAGTTCTTTTTCCAGGAAGAAGGCCTCCAAGTCTTCGTTGAGGACGTACTTAATAGCCGCTTTATAGGCATCCGGCAGTGGGATGTCGCTATTCAACATACTGGTCATCAGCTGGTAGTTGCTGTTGTAGATGTCGCGGAAATCCAGTTCGATGGCTTGTAGGCTGCGATCGGTGATCTCGCGTAACACCTTTCGCTTCTCGTCGCGGAAGAGATGCCAGATGCTAAATTTCTCAGAACCCAGGTAATCCTGCATAATGGCAATCACCTTACCCAGGTCCGGCGTGCGGAAGGCCTCGGTTGCCGCGGCCAGCATTTCATCAAAGCGCTTGCGCGACATCTGCGTGCTCAGGTTACCAATGATGTTCTGTTGGCCCAGGTGCATGGCCGCGTAGCTGAAGTGCTTGCGTGAACGGGTGATCCGTGACCGGATC
>JBCBHL010000527.1:0-4013 GCA_038525605.1 Bacteroidota bacterium | reverse complement strand
GAAAGTATATTTACTCCAAACTACGGGAATGCTTTCCTGAGTGGTATCAATTCCGGGCGATTAGCCAGGGATTCTTAAACTATGCAATCAATGAGCAGAAAAATGATTACGGATCGGATGTGTTAATTCCCGGTGCTACATGGCAGGTGAAGACTTCTACCTGGGCTGTGGCGAATGCCGCTCCTCTGAAAAATGAAAGGTATATTTCCAGCAAGTCAAACTACATTATGAAACTCAATTTCCAGATGTTGTCATATCAGTTTCCCGGCGGAAGATTTCATGATGTAGGCCAGAATTACCCTAAATACAATAAGACATTGATGAACAGCGAAGCTTTCGGCAAACTGCTGAAAAAGAGTGGTTTCCTAAGAGATGAAGTGGCATTAATCACTAATGCCTCCAGCGATGAGGAAAAAGCACTGGCCTTGTATACTTACATGAGAAATGAAATGTCCTGGAACAAATACACAGGTCATTATCCAGGTGATGTGAGAAAAGCATGGAAAGAAAAGAAGGGATCGGTAGGGCAAATAAATAGTTTGCTGGTCATGATGATGAGGGAGGCGGGTTTAAACGCGGAACCGGTAATCATCAGTACCAGAAATAATGGTATCCTCCACCCTGTTTTCCCAGATGCTGATAAATTCAATTACCTGCTGGCAGGAGTAAAACTTGGAGAAAACTGGATAACGTTAGACGCCTCCTCTAAAGGTTACCCATTTGGAACGCTTCCTGTCAAATGCCTAAACGGAAACGGATGGATTGTTTCAGACGTTCAATCGGGATGGGTTGCCGTAGGAAATGGGAACAAATCAAAAAGAACCACTCAGGTGAAGCTTAATTTAAGAGAAAACGGTACGATTGATGGCGACATGAAGATCATGTCTAAGGGATATTCTGATATCTCCAGAAGAAAGTCACTCTACAAAAGTGGAAAAGAGGATCATATCAAAAATTTCAATGAATCTTTGCTCGATTGGGAGATCGATAGTGTCTCTTTCGAAAATGAAGACAATGTATACAAATCTCTGGTTGGCAATTATCACATCGTTAATAAGGATAGTGAAGACAGTGACATTATTTACATGAATCCGATGATTATCAACCAGTACGAAGAAAACCCTTTCGAGGCAGATGAACGTGTGATGCCCATTGACTTTGCTTACAACACGAATGACAGCTACGTGATGGAAATCACACTTCCGGAGGGTTATGTAGTTGATGAACTTCCAAAACCAGCGGTATTTCAACTCCCGGGAAAGGCAGCACGTTATCAGTTTTCGGCGACCAATGTGGGTCAGAAGATTAGCATTATCAATAACCTGAAAATTTCCAAGCTGATCTACAACAGAGATGAATATGAAGGAATCAAAAAATTCTTCGAATTAATGATTGAGAAGCAGAGTGAACAAATTGTCATTAAAAAGATCTAAAGATGCGCGAAACATTGTTATTCACATTATCACTGATAATTCTTTGTTACACTCAGGGCAACAGCCAGGAATCTCTGGCAATCAGTAATATCCCTGAAGGATTACTGAAAAATGTCAATTCTGTGGTCAGATATAGTGACTCGTACTTCGAAGTGCAGTCGATTGGCAAGGGGATTCACAAAAGGAAATTAGCTATTACGATTTTAAATTCTAAGGCAAGAGATGAGGCAGAATTTTACCTAAGCTATAGCAAGCTGCGAACACTTCGAAATATCAGTGCTACCGTATACGATGACCTGGGAACTCCGATGAAAAAGCTGAAAAAGTCCGAGATAAGAGATTATAGCAGTTACGATGGCTTCAGTGTCTACTCTGATTCCAGGTTAAAATACATTGACCTGAGAAGCAACAGTTATCCATACACTGTTGAAATTGCTTTCGAATATGTATTCGACGGATTGATGACTATTCCTGGTTGGCATCCACAATCACCCGGAAAGTATTCTGTTCAAAAGGCAAGCCTGAACGTTATTACTCCTTCAGATTACAAGCTGCGATATAAAACCCATAACGTTAACGACCCTAAAATTTCATCTGAGTCAGGTTCTAGAAGCTATAGCTGGAAAGTAGAAAATTTGTTACCAACCAAAAAAGAAGCACAAACGGCAGACCCATACAATGGATCAATCAGTGTATTGTTGGCACCCACAGATTTTGAAATAGAAGGTTTTAAAGGTAGCCTGACGAGCTGGGGGAAATTTGGTGAAGTGAGACAATTGATCAATGCCGGAAGGGATGAATTAAGTGAAGATCAACTTGTAGAAATTAAAGCTTTGCTTGCAGGCATATCAGACGAAAAAGAAAAAATTAAAGTTGTTTATGAATACCTGCAAAAAAACACCCGTTACGTAAGTATACAATTAGGTTTAGGTGGCTGGCAAACATTTCCAGCTTCATATGTAGCAGACAATGGCTATGGCGACTGCAAAGCCCTGTCTAACTATACCAAAACATTGCTTAAAGAGATCGGAATCAGTTCTTACTACACACTGGTAAGGGCAGGAAAAGCAGAAGATCCAATTGACAAAGATTTCCCAAGCAACCAATTCAATCACGTCATATTATGTGTTCCTGTGGCTAGTGATACAGTCTGGCTCGAGTGTACCAGTCAGACTAACCCCTTTGGCTACCTGGGATACTTCACTTCAGACAGAGACGTGCTGGTTCTCAATGAAAATGGTGGTGAAATTGCACATACACCAGCCTATCAGGGAGATGAAAATGCATATGTTACCAAAGGCAAAGTAACGATCGACAAAGAAGGAAATGGCAAGCTGACGCTGGAAAGTGAATTCAACGGATTATCGTATGAATATGTTGATAATTACAGCCAGTTAGACGAAAAAGACAAAATGAAACTCATTAGGTCAATGTTTCCAGTAAACAATCTGGAGTTAAATAATGTAGAATTTTCTGAAAAAAGAACACAGATACCATCAGCTATGCTAAAGGTAGATTTTAATGCGAGAAAAGTCGCTAAAGTGTCCGGCAAGAGGGTTTTTCTCACCCCAAATCAGATAAACAGAACAGAGTACATTCCTTCAAAAGTAGAAAACAGAACCTCGGATTTTAAAGTCCGGTATGAAAGAAATGTAATTGACAGCATCACTTTTGAGCTTCCTCCGGGAATACATATTGAGTATCTACCGAAAGAAAAACACATAGAGTCAGAGTTTGGCAGATATGAAGTGAGTTATGAAAAAGGTGATGGTTATCTGAAGTATTTCAGAAAACTAAGCACTAAAAAAGGCGTATTTGACAAGAAGCTTTATGAGGATTACGTCAAATTCAACGAGGATTGTGTAAAAGCAGACAAACAAAAAGTGGTCTTTGTTAAATCGACTTAAATAGACAGGAAAAAATTAAAATCACCTACTTTCTTCTTGGTAGTATCTCCGGGTAGTGAGCCTTCAAAGAAAATATTGATCGGCTGTTGGTTATACTCGTTGAGTATCATACTAAGCACTAACTTGTTACTTTCATGATTGATATATCCATGTACGCCGGATTTAGCAAAACCAGTTAAATTAGCCCCCTGAACATGATATTTTTCCGTATATTTCTCCATGATGTAAATCTGTAAAAGACTTTCATCAGAGGAAATAACACCTGTTAGTTTCAAGGCGTTATCAAATAAAGAAAATTCCACGGAAATAATGTTTCCCATGAGGCTGTTTAGAAATACCTCATCTATATAGAGAGTATTTTCATAAACCTTTGAGACGTTGCTCAGGTATCGCCCGGATATATTCTTCATTCTTTACTCAATAACTCCAACTAAATTTACCTAATAAATTAAGGTAAGTTTACTATCTGTTAGTGAACAGGGAAAAATGATGCATCATCAAACAGCATTACGGAGAGATCTCTTTTAGCCCGAATAAGCCCAAAGGCACAGTCTTTACAATTCTGCTACCAATAAAAGGTTCCCCTGATTAGCAAATACTATTCCTGTTGATGCATCATTTTTCCCTGTTCACTAACAGATAGTAAACTTACCTTAATTTATTAGGTAAATTT
>JBCBHL010000526.1:0-4016 GCA_038525605.1 Bacteroidota bacterium | reverse complement strand
AGGAATTGCTCAAGATCAAAAAGGCATATAAATAATTTTTCCAGGTGTAATGGCAACCTGCGTAAATTTTTGTTGTCCTTACAAATATGAAATACTATCTAACCTATTTATTATTCTTTTTTTCAAGCATTTGTAGTGCTCAGGTTTCATTTACCAATGACCCGGAAAAAGCACAGTTTATTACAACTGATATAGATCTTTTCTGGCAACAATTTGACAAAATTGATGAAGTGAAAAACCCATTCGATGTTTATCTGGAACAAGGTAGCCAGGGAGTAAAAGATTTTATTCCGTACAGAATAGAGAGTTCCAAAAATCTACTGAGGGTAGTCAGAGACAAATCGGAGGATTATGCAGCGATAAGAAGCGGTTCTTACGAGGTAGCCACACATATCGATCAGATGAAGGCCTGCTATCAAAATCTGAAAAACCTCTATGCTGAAGCTGTTTTTCCTCCGGCCTATTTCGTTATTGGGGCATACAATTCGGGCGGAACTGCCACAGGAAACGGCTTGATTATGGGTGTTGAAATGCAGCAGGACATTAGCAGGCTACCCTATATAGTCGCTCATGAGCTAATCCATTTTAATCAAAAATATGCTGAAGAATATAATACAGTTTTAACGCAAAGTATTAAAGAAGGTGCCGCCGACTTAATAGGTGAGCTGATATCAGGTCAACATATCAATGAAACTGCTATGGCCTATTTTGAAGCCAATGAAGAAATTCTTTGTAAGGAGTTTGTTGAAATCATTGATTCGAAGAGGTATCGCGGATGGTTGTATGGCAGTAACGGGAAAAAGTCAGGCAGACCTAATGATCTGGGTTACTCCATTGGTTATAAGATTTGCAAAGCCTACTATGAGAAGCAAACTGATTCTACCCAGGCTATTGTAGACATATTAAACATTAGTGATTTTAAGCAATTTCTGAAAGACAGTGGATATCTTGATAAATACATGAAGTAGGTTTTTGATTCTACAATAGTTGATTAATATTTTTTGATACTAAATCTTCAATGATTTATATCCTTATCAATCTGTTTAAAAATCATCCTATAAAATGCTTAGGTAATTGATCGTTGGGATTTTCGATCTCTTTTTCTGAATAAGTAAACTCCTATTCCAATGATGATTATCAATCCTGCGACAAAAAATATAATCAGGGAGTTCTTGTTTCTTTGGATCACAACAAAATCTGCAATTCCAGCCTGTTGAAAAAGCCATTCGTCTCCGATGACAGTTGCCAGGCTCTCATTTCCCATTTCCATAACAACGATTCCATTACCATCAATCAGATCGATTCTGGCAGTGGTATTGATTTGAGGTTTCAGATTACTTCCATTATGTCCAATCACCTGGGAGTTTTCATCGCTTCCACTAAACAGATGGGGACCCAATCCATGTATGCCGATCTGATTCCTGAATGCAGTTGAGGTGGTCATTTCTTTCAGGCTTTCCTTTGACAGCACCGCATTTTCGGTGACATGAGCTTTTAAGAACTTTGCCATATCGTTGGTACATGAGTATAGTGAAGCCGCTGCAAGCGCAGTGTAGACGTACGGTTCTGAAATAGAGCCATCTTTGTTGTACAAGGTAGCAATCTGCCAGTTTAGCCTATCGGTCAGCACAAAAGTTGAATGCTCCATCCCCAGCGGCAGAAGAACTTCCTTAGTCATGTATTCCTGAAACGACTGCCCGCTGATTTCTTCTATTAGCAATTGTAACAGTGTATAACCGCCACCTGAATACTGATATCTGCTGCCTGGCTCGTAACCTACCTTGGCGATTCCCTCGGAATAAATTGCATCAGCTGCCATGGTAAGAGACTCTTCCAGCGTTTGGATATTCTCACCATTGGGAAAACCAAGATATCCCAGCCCATCCACAAGTCCGCTGGTATGTGAAAGCAACTTTCTGGCAGTTACTTTGTTATTGTCATACTCACTTGCAGGCAGGTGCCATCTCATCAGGTAATCATCTACTGGTTTGTCCAGATCGAGTTTACCTTTTTGAACAAGTGAAAATACACCCCATGCGGTCACCCATTTGCTCACAGACGCCATTTGATAAATGGTGTATTCGTCAATTTGCTGGTCTTTGGAATAAAAGTAATTTTCTACTACTTCGCCATCATGGACTATTGTCAAAGCAAGGTTCCCTACAAATTCTTGTTTCGCCAGTGCTTCAGCAGCTACTGCGAATGCTTTCGGGGAATCATCAGCTGCTATAGAGCGCAAAAGAAAGCCTTCAGAAATACCCGTAATCATAAATACTGCCAAGCCTGCAATTGCCAGGAGTATAAGCACTACATATTTAAAAATTCTCATTTTAGGATTGGTAATTTTAATATTCTGTTTTGATAATCCGTAACTAACTAAAAGTCACAAAATCAGTATAAATGTTACCTCTTTCTGATAGGATTAAATTTTCTTTTTTCTACAATGGTTGTGATATACAGTTGTTCCACCTGCTCTCTCGCCCAGGGTGTTTTGCGTAAAAACTTCAGGCTTGACTTAGCGGAGGGATTATTATTAAAACATCTGATTTTTATAGTTTGCCCCAATTCCTGCCAGCCATAATAATCTACCAGCGCTTCCAGCATATCAGCCAGTTTAATGCCATGCAGCGGATTATTGGGTTGTTCCTCTTTCGTCATCTCAATTATTCAAAATGCTAATTCTCACCTTTTTCTTTTTTAACCTGCTGTTATTTAAGCTATTTACCACCTTTGAAGCTTTCGCTGCTGCTACTGCCACAAATGCACAATCCTGCTTCAGCTCTATCATGCCCAATTCTTCTTTTGATAATTTACCTTGCTTGAAAAACAGACCTGCGACATCTCCTTTCGATATTTTGTCTTTTCGGCCACCTGAAAGAAAAAGTGTCGTCCAGGATGGAGTCAGATCGCTTTTTACTAGTTTCAACTGAATTGATTTCTTTTCATTAATAAATGAAGGAATTTTTTCGCGAGTCCACCGGAGAATATACGCTGTTCCTTCACTATTCATCCTGGCCGTTCGGCCATTTCTGTGAATGAATTCTGTTTCTTTGATCGGTAGCTGATAGTGAACAATAAAGTCTAGTTCGGGAATATCGATTCCACGGGCAGCCAGGTCTGTTGCCAGTAAAATGCGGGAACTGCCGTTTCTGAATTTGATAAGCGATCTTTCCCTGTCTTTTTGCTCCATGCCTCCATAAAAGCAAACATGGTGTATGCCCTCAGATCGCAAGTGTTCACTCACATGCTTGATGGAATCCTTGAAATTACAGAAGATGATACCATTTTTTCGCCCCACATGATGCAGCAAATCAATCAGAATATCCAGTTTATCTTCCTGGTCAGTCGTTAATAGTATCTGATCAAGCTGATTTCGGGATTGTTCGCCGATAAAATCAATTTCCTGCGGATTGATCAGGTTGAGGAATGATGGAAATTTTGTTTTATTCGTTGCAGAGGTAAGCACTTTATTTTTCAGTGTGGGCAGAGCATCCACTATTTCTTTCATCTCTTCTTCAAAACCCACTTCCAGCGATTTATCGAACTCATCCAATACGAGTGATTCGATTGCTGAAGGGTCGATATGATCATTTCGGATATGATCGGCAAGTCTGCCAGGGGTACCTATCAGAATTGCAGGGGCATGCTTTAAGTCGATTTTATCTTTAGCACCTGCCCTACCGCCATAAACAGCATTGACCTTATATCCACTTCCCATTTCCCTGGCAACCTGCTCAATCTGAATTGCTAATTCACGGGAAGGCACTACAATCAACAACTGAATCACTTCCTGTATAGGGTTGAGTTTTTCCAGTAAAGGCAAAAGAAATGCAAGTGTTTTACCAGTTCCTGTGGGCGATAATAGTACCACCTCCTCGTACTGATTGATCATTTGAAAGGCCTTCACCTGCATCGGGTTTAACTGATCAATATTGAGCTTGGTCAATATAGCGTTTAGGTCTTTCCTGTTATCTGTCATTGTGCAAAGGTAGAAAATGAACACCAGTCCTTTGTCT
>JBCBHL010000525.1:0-4017 GCA_038525605.1 Bacteroidota bacterium | reverse complement strand
CTTCGATTCTCGCTACCTGATAAAAGTACTTTTTATTGCCTTCGGTTCTTTTAAATCGCCAAACTTCCGAGCCTGTCAAACGCTCCCTGCTGTTATCAAAATGTGTCAAGGTGAAATTGAGATCATTCCATCTGGAATCTACAAAATCTATTTTTGCAACTGATATCGTGTCCAACTGGTGCGTAATGATGAAATTTGGTGCCTCCTCTTTTTGGGCCACCAGTGAATTGCTGAGTGAAGCAATGATTAATAACAATATCATTTTCTTTAACTGGATCATACCGATGCGTCTATTTTATACCTGGATTGAAAAGGTGAAATTCATCCCTTTTCCTGTTCTCAATATCAGCATTCTTAAACCCCAAATCAATACCGATTACTCGGTATATATCGGAGCGTATTAGTTGGTATTTTATCTATGATCTTTCAGACTAACTTAATAGTGGAAGGTGACATATACTTTCAGCTTTCCCCGTACCTCCCCCACTGGCTGGTATCTGACTTCATATTCCTTACTGTAATGGTCACCATTGTACAAGATCTCGTTTACTTTTCCCGGGCCTAACTCATGCCCGTTAATTGAGCATTTTCCCTCGATAGTTCCTGCAACCCTCAGTCGTGCCTGATGGACAAATTCATCATCTGACAGATCTGCTTTAATGGTCTTTTTCCATTTTTTTGATAGATCCGAGATCTCTTCAGTTTCCGTGGTACCCAAAAAATAACCACACCCTGATAAGATTGAAAATATTCCGATTGATAAGATTAAAAGTACTTTTTGCATTTGATGGTCATTAAATGATGAAACTTGATTTTTGATGATTCCTTAAAAATAAACAGATTAATCAAAAAAAAGCTTTGTTAGCTAAATGATGATCAATTCACTAGATCGTCAACGCTTTACAGATCTGTTACAATTGTTTAATGACCTCCTGTTGTTTTCAACTATTTATGTTGATATCTTTCAACAGTGGATTTTTTTGATATTATAGCGGTGATCGGATTAGTGCAGGCATTAGTGGTAGCTTTGCTCATTTTCACCAATCATGTCTTCCACAACAAAGTCAATAGTTACTTCGCCTGGTTCCTGATGATTCTGGCAGTCATCGGACTGGATGCGAGATTCAAAAATTACTATGAGGCACTGGGTGATTTCTGGGCTGTATTTTTTGATATCGTAGGCGATGATATACCCTGGGTGATGATTGTCTATCTGCCATTATTCAAGTTTTTTATTACTGCTACTGGCAAACAGTCTTTTAAAACTTCTTTGTGGCTGTTTACCATACCTTTCTTCCTTTTTACTTTAATCAATGCTATCATTGATCTTGATGTGGAATTCAACCTGATTGCCAGTCCGTTCTTCGTAAGGAACAGCTTACTGTTTTACCTGCTGGAAGATGTAATATCAATTTTGCTGTTTATCAGTCTCCACCTGTTTGCCTTTTACAGATTTATCAAACCATCGGAAAATAAGTGGGTACGTAAGTTATGGTGGTATACCAGCTTTTTAATTTTAGTCTGGATCATCCTAACGCTTGATCAGTTTTTATTTGAAGACTATTTGTTTCGCGGAATTGAAATCTTCTTCTGGACATCGATCACAGTTTTTGTATACTGGCTCATGTATTCAGGATTGTTCCAGTTTAACCTGGCCAATAACAGGAAAGAAATCAGGGGAAAGTTGATAGATTCGGACCAAAAGACCTCACGTGAAAAGACGGCCATTTCCAAAAAATCTGTGGCCTATTATCATCAGCTGACAGCCTTTATGGAAGAAGAGAAAGCTTACCGAAACCCGGACCTGGGCAGGGAACAGGTAGCAGATCGACTGGGCATCAGCGCAAGTTATCTCACTCATTTGATCAAAGAATATACTGAGAAGAATCTAACTGCCTACATCAATGAATTCAGAGTTGAAGAAGTAAAAAAAATGCTGCAGGATCCTTCTTTTGATTCTTATGATCACCTGTCTATTGGTCTGGAAGCTGGCTTCAAATCTAAGTCTGCTTATTACACTACTTTCAAGAAAATGACCGGAAAAACTCCCGCTCAATTCAAGAAAATTGTCCTGAATTCTCCAGTTTAGATTTTTCAGAACCTCCGTAAACGCGTTTTAAGCCATAATTGCCAAAATCAATAAAATGATTATGGTCAAAACAACAAAAACAACACAATGGAAATGGATAGTCTGTTTCCTGCTGCTGAGCACGGTTGCTCAGACTTCTTTCGGTCAAAAGATCGAAGGTTTTTCTCTGGCTTTTCAGACAGAATCTATTGCCCTGCCTTTTAGCAGAATCAGTCCCGTCCACCCTGGTGTGGAATTTGGATTGAAGCTGAAGTCAGTGACAAAAACGCATTCGGAAAGAAGCTGGCATGCATACGCAGGCTGGTTCTATCATGAAAGTATGGATCAGAATTTTTACCTGAGGGGCGAATATCAATTTGCTTATAAAATCTTTAAAAACCTGAAACTGTCGGTTCCTCTTGGATTAGGATACCTCCACTCTTTTCATTCTAAACCTGTGTATGAACAGGGCGAAGACGGCACTTTCGAGGAAAAAACTCAGATGGGCAGACCTCATGCAACCATACATTCAGGAATAGGTGTCCGATACGTCGGTATCAACACAATTGAACCATTCGTGAAATATGACATCATGGTTCAGACCCCATTTGTGTCAACTGTACCTGTGGGGCTTAGAAATTTTTTAAAAATAGGCGTAAATATCAACATCAAATGAAACAGCTATTAATCGCATCACTTTTCATCTGCATTATTTTTTCACAGTGTGAGGAAATAGAGACACTTCCGACCAATACTTATGATATCGCAGCAGCTTTCAATGATAGCAGCGATGTACATCCTGAAGCTTCGACCTATCAGTCAATACTAGACAGACATCAACAACAGGGACTCGTTGGTGCTACACTTTTAGTGAAAGATCGGAATGGTTTGTGGATTGGTGCCTCCGGTTATGCAGACATTGCCAATGATGCTAAAATGGGCAGCCATTCACTATACTTTATTGCCAGCATCAGCAAAGTATTCACTTCTGCAGCTATATATAGGTATATAGACCAGGGGCTTATATCACCTGATGATCAAATTGCTCAGTATCTTCCCGAAGAAGTTGCAGAGAAAGTTGACAATGTAAAAAATGCGACTATTGCGCACCTATTGTCACATCGCAGTGGTATCAGAGACTTTTACACGACCAAGTTCGATCTGGACAGAATCAATGCTGATCATGATTGGCGCAAAGAAGATGTCCTGAAATATGCCTATAATTTAAAGGCGAATTTCGCTGTAGATGAAGGTTATGAGTATTCTAATACCAATTTCCTGTTACTTTCCATGATTCTCGAACGTGTCAGTGGTCAATCATTTGAGCAAGTGTATCAGGAAACAGTCTTTCAGCCACTAAATCTGACATCTGCTTATTACAGCGAAGAAGTCATTATTCCGGATGCAGCGGTTAAGGGTTATGTTGACTTGTACGATAATGAGACTTTTGTAGAATCCAGGCATTTGTATCTGGACGAACTGGGGATTGGTGGCGATGGTGGAGTGGCTATCAATGCCTATGATCTGGCTGTCTTTCTGGAAAATATGGTCAATGATGATTTTATTTCGCAAACCTCACAAGAGCAAATGACCAGCTGGTTTCCCATAGAAGGTGATATGGATACCTTCAGTCAGACTGAGAATGGATATGGCATTGAAAGATTTAATACTGCCTATGAGTCTGCTATCGGGCACACTGGTGGCATAGATGGGTTTACTACTTTTGGGTTTTATTTTCCTCAATCTGATATGACCTACATCTTATTATGCAATACGGCAGATGCTTCTAAAGGTGATCTGTACGAATCATTGTTTGGGGAAGTGCTGGACATCATGTTTCAGCCTTAATAGCTGATCAATTACAACAAACATGAGGCTGTCTCAAAAGTTTGCGATTCGTCATAGCGAACGAAGTGTCGGTCCGCCGAAGCGGGCTATCTCTATTTCGT
>JBCBHL010000524.1:0-4036 GCA_038525605.1 Bacteroidota bacterium | reverse complement strand
GATATTTCCTCCAGATAGTAGGGGTCGCAATACCATTGTAGAAATTTTTCCGCCCAGTATGGTGGTTTTATATTTTTCATGCAGAAAAATTGAATGAAATGTCTGGTATTCTGTTATATAAGGTGTTCCTCACGGAAATGGTTTGATCAATGGCTTGTTTCCCACTTTTAGTAAGTGTGAAAAGTCTTTTTCTCCTGCCACCTCTCTCATTGGTAGAACCACCCATCCGGGAATTCAGCAAACCTTTTTCTTCTAACCGTCGAAGGACCGCATGGATAGCACTGATGTTCATGGTTCTTCCGGCACTTGCTTTTAGTTCGTCCATGATCGCAACACCATATGCTTTGTCATACAACGACCCTACGGTTAATAATACCAGTTCCTCTAATTCACCTAAATGATTTCCTTTCATTTCTAAATGTATTTGTTGTAGAAAACGTGAATATAATAAATTAGTTGTATATAAAGTACAACTAATAATAAATTTCAATCATCAGTACGCTACAGAATCATTCAAAGTAGCTTGAAAATTCCTCGAAAGGAGACCGTTAGGAGGGTTTTTGTGGGCATGTAAAAATTTTCCTGCCAGGGAAAATGGAGAGAAAATAAAGCCGCTTGGTAAGCGCTGAAGCAGTTGCAAAGTAGTTAAGAGCACTTACAAACTCAGATAGGACGTCAATAAAACGATGCATTTGCAAGTATTCTTTAATATGTATTATTACAGCAGAATAAGAAACTTCAGGTGCAGCTAAACGCCTGAATAATTATATATCTAAGATTGACAAAGCTCTTCTTTTTAAGGAGAGTTTTTTTAATTGATAATATCGATTAGTTCGATAATTCTGCTTTTGAAGACCTTGCCTATCAGGAGATCATGACCAGCAACGATCACGGACTCTTCGAATTCATCGATCGCCTCTAAATGATCGATGTTGATGACCTGGTTTCTGTTAACGCGCACGAAATTTTTCTCTGGTAACTGGTTCATGATTTTTGTGAGCGATGAACGCATTCTCAGTTTTTTCTGTGCTGTAACAATATTGATGTATTTTTCCTCTGCAGATTCAACCCATAGTATATCTTCCAGCAATACTTTTTCAATTTTGTCATGACTTTTAACAAAGAAGGCCTTTGTTCTCTTTTCTTCTTCTGCAGGTTTGGGAGGCTGTATTTTTTTAGTAAACTGCTTCTTTAAATTAATCATTGCCAGCTCAATAGCAGCCGACAGGTTGTGCATCTCAAATGGTTTGACTAAATATCCTGATGGGTTTGCCCCGGATGCTTTTTTAATCATCTCCGGACTTTTGTGAGAAGTAGTAAATATAATAGGTATATTGAAGCTTTCATTGATGTTTTTCGCAAGGGAAATACCATCTGACTCATAATTCAGGTTTATATCCTGTAAGATGATATCGGGTTCATACTCTTCAATGAATTGGTGAGTTTTTTCAAAATTCTCCTTAATTCCATAAAATTCATAACCTAGTTTACTGCAATAGAACTCAACTTTCTGGTGTTGAATTTCCTGATCATCAATTAGCAGCACACAAATCTTTCCCATGGAACGAGATTAGCGTATTACAGATTAAATGTCAATGACTTATTATGTAGTTACTTTAAAATTTCGACGAATGGTCGTTTTTGTCAGTTGGAACTAGTTAGAATTAACTAAATGAAATTCGCGGACAAAATATGTTTGTTCATGGATTAATTTCTGTGACTCAAGGACACAACTCTGTTTTTCTTTTAATTCTGATTTAACCTTGAACTGTAATTAAGAAAAAGTTATTTGAATTAATATTAACACCGCCAATCAGACTCCGATGTATCATCGGAGTTTTAACAAAATATTTAAGAGCGCAATAGAGTGGGAAGTGTGTTTCAAGCTGAGTAACAAATTTATTTGTTAATTGGCTATGGATAAATGGACCGGTACGGCAGCAGGCCGTATCGTCCTTATCTATTCAAGACAACAATCTCATTACAACAGGCGCTGATTCATTACTGCTTTAGAATATAAAAACTACACCAATAAATGTTTTTATACAGCTAAATCGTAGTAACTTGACCAATCATATCTTGCAGAATTGTTCTGAATATACTTCAGGGCAATTATCGGAAATTGACCACTCGCACCTATTAGCAAAAGAAAGCGAACTAATTTCCAAGTATTTTAATAAATCGTACCTTTATCTGGAGCCCTTCTTCAGTCAGGACAATGGATTTTATACTGTGTTTGAAATGCACAACAGGCTTGTCTGTGTAATGGGTGAAAGCAATTGTTGTCAAGTTGATAAAAGTATCTCCCGACATGCAATGCTCAATATGATTAGGCATAAAATCATTCAGTCAGGAACTCGTTATCAAAAAGCCATTACTGCTGTGTATGATAAGTTTGAAGCATTGAAAAACCGGCATAAATACAAAAGAAAAGTTGCACTGAATCTTGGGATTGTATCTTACCATAAGTTATCAGGCGTTTTAGAATTTGTTGGCAATGGTGTGGAATTGAACTATTACCGAAAAAATCAACATCTCCCTATGGTTTTCCGTCATGCAAATGATCGAATGCAGGAAGACACGTTGCTTTTGGAAAGAATAGAAGCGAATAAAGGTGATCGCTTTTTCATTCAAAAACATGCTATTGAAAGCTTGTCGCAAGATCAACATAGGGTTCACAGCCTGATAAAATCCACTAAATCCTTTTTTAAAAAGTCGATCAATCGCATAAAACCGGTCGGTAAAAGGAATACATCTGAATCATTCCCCATCAACGCATCGATGATGCTAGCATTTACCTTATAAAAAATGCTGCCATTTGCAGTTCATCTGTCTTTTGTGTGTAGCTGAAGAAATCCTTTTTCCAGAAAACGGATTGGTAGAAAATGGCGATTACGTGGATTAAATAAGACCTTTGATTGTTCGGATTATATGAATATTTCATTAGAAAATCTCTGCCTACCATCTATGAACATCTTCGTTTAGTCGATGAATGAAGCCGTTTCGTCTAATATAACTGTTAGTTCATGATAAAATTCAGTACTTTCTCCGGAGCTAGAAAAAACACACAAACTAAATTTGATGAGTAGGTCGCAGGTAAATTTTGAGAACGATCTCATTACGCTCTTTTACAGGTTCTCTATCGTACTGACTTTAGTATTTCTGATCCGGGATACTTTAATGTATCCAAACTATGCTGGAATCATCATTGAGCTTTCAGTAATTGCCACAAACATCATTATTCTACTCGTCAAAGACCGGGTGGCTATTTTCAGAAATAAGTACTTTACATTTCTTTACTTCATTGTAGTCGTTAATCTATCCTGGTTAATCAGTGGTTACTCTATCACCAATGTTCTGATTTTTTTAGTGATAGGCATGGGAACTCTAATGCTGTTTCCAAAGCCTGTAAGTTTTCTTTATTTGGCACTTACGATGCTTAATTTTGTTGTTAATTTTCTACTGACAGAGTTATCTGATGATTTACTGATGGATATCAAAAAGCTGCTGATCGTATTTCCCGTAACCGCAGCTATTCTGTTTATGGATTTCATTAAATCGAGATATGTTGCCGAACAGGACAAGCTGAGTCAGGCCCTGGAAGAGCTGAAACATCGCGATCAGATCCTTAAAAACAGGGAGAAGAAATACAGACTTTTGGCAGAAAATTCACATGATTTTATTGTTCAGTTCAATGCTGATTACTCGATAGAGTATATAAGTCCCTCTGTTTCGGAGATTTTGGGTTATAAAAATGGGCAGATTTACACATCGCGTAACCCGCTGGAAATGATCCATCGGGAAGACCTGCCGGGCGTACTGAAAAAAATGAGTTCAAAAAGTACTCACCTGTTAATGGTATTCAGAATCAGAAGGAGTGATGGTCAGTTTATCTGGCTGGAGACTACATCTGCCAGGAAATTTGATGAAAACGGAGATATGATCAGTTCTGTGGTAAACTGCAGAGATGTTTCCGACAGAGTGAGTTTTGAACAAAAACTACAGGAAAGCGAGGAGAAGTTTAGGTTCATTGTTA
>JBCBHL010000523.1:0-4040 GCA_038525605.1 Bacteroidota bacterium | reverse complement strand
GGAAGGCTTTTTGAAGCGGAAAGGCGGTGAAATAGAAATTGATGAAGGCGTTAAAGTCAATATTGAGAGCTCTTCTTCTGAATTGGCATTTGGTGATATCAAAAGTTTATATATCAACTCAAGAAATGATAAAATAAGAACTGGTTCGTTGCAGGTGTTAAAAGGAACAGGTGATTTTACAGATATCTTCGCAGAAAACGTGGAATTGGATTTAGATCTTAATCTGGAATATGGTGAGTTTTTTGCAGAGAGGATAGGCGAAGATTTCAACGCCATTTCACTTAATAGTAAATCGACAGATATTAATCTGGTTCTGAGTCCAAAGTCTTATTTTAATGCCAATATTTCGGGCAATGAAGATCGGATGATTATTCCTAACAGCATGCTTTCTTTGGGGAAAAAGGATAATTCCGATGCTGGTTACGACTTCACGTTATCAGGAACTGTTGGATATACCAGAGATCAGGTGGGGAAGGTCAATATCAAGGCAGTTAATGCAGATTTAATCATCAGTATTAAAGAAACAGCGGTATTTACGAAGAAAAACTAAATCCCTGATTTACATACAAAACTCAAAATCCGCTCACATTGAAAAAATACTCGAAACTAACATTTTTATTAGTGATCATTTGCCTTTTCTCATTATCTGATAGTTTGAAGGCGCAATCCTATGAACATTCTGCTGGTGTCAGAGCTGGTCATACCTCCGGACTTACTTACAAGAAGTTTTTGGTAAATGAACAGGCGATTGAGACACTGTTGTCGGGAAGAAATGATGGCATTCAGGTGACTGTCAGTTATTTGAAACACAGTCAATTGGAGTTCTCTTTCAATGACAATTTTTATGTTTACTACGGAATAGGTGGACATATCGGAATCGAACGTTTTGATGATCTGGAAAAAAGTATTATTCCCGATGAAGAAGGACAACCTACATTTTTGTTTGAGGACAAGAATTATTTCGCAATGGGTGTCGATGCTACGGTAGGCCTAGAATACAGATGGCTAAGCGTACCAATTACCTTGTCTTTTGATGTAAAACCTTATTTCAATTTCATTGGCATGCGCTACACCAGAAACAGGTTCTGGGATGCTGGATTTTCATTTAAGTATGTTTTTTAACGAGATAACAAACTGTTAATTAGACTCAAAACTTATCCAACTCACTCAACACACATGAAAAACATTTTACTATTAATTATGCTGATGTTGTTCAGCTTTGGTGTAAATGCTCAAAAATATATTGATAGCAACGATCCGGATGAGGTGAAGTCTTTGCTAAGTAAAAACAATGACATCACTGGGTTTGGTGGCCTGGATGTAAAGGTCGGCGATTTCAACGAAGAACGTGCGTTGTTTACCGGTGCTTATGGCGGAGTGATTATCAACCGTCATTATATTCTTGGTGTTGCGGGTTATGGTTTGGCTACTTCCAATAATTTTACAGGAACAGTACCCGGGGCTGATGCTCCAAAAGAACTGGATATTTACGGCGGATATGGCGGCTTGATGATTGGTGGCATCATTGCCCCTAAAAGTATAGTGCATGTTTCACTGCCAATCGTATTAGGCGTTGGAAACATTTATGTTTCCGATGAGAACTTTTTTAACAATACAATCGATACTGATTTTACTATTGATCAGTCTACCTTTTTCGTAATAGAGCCAGGACTTGCAATAGAAGCGAATATTACTCCAAGTTTCAGGATTTCGCTCGGAGCTAGCTATCGAATGGTGAGGGGTAGTAGTCTAAATCAACCTATAAAAGATGACGACCTGACCGACTTTACCGGCTTATTTTCTCTGAGGTTTGGCCGGTTTTGATTGGTTGAATTTTTTCAGCATCAAAATCTCTTTCTCATCCAGCTTTCGCCATTTGCCTCTGGGGAGGTCTTTTTTAGTTAATGTCCCATACATTACCCTGTCGAGCCTGATTACTTCATAGCCCAGATGTTCAAAAATTCTCCTGACTATTCTGTTTTTACCAATGTGAATTTCTATTCCGAGGATCGATTTGTCCTTACTCAAAACGGCTACTTCGTCCACATCAGCTTTGCCATCTTCAAGTATCAGTCCTTCTCTGATTTTTTCCAGGTCTTCCGTAGTAATAGGTTTATCAAGGTCTACCTGATATATTTTTTTGATTTGATAGGAGGGATGTGATAACTTTTTGGCCAGATCACCATCGTTGGTAAACAATAAAAGACCAGTTGTATTCCTGTCGAGTCTACCAACGGGGTAAATTCTTTCGTTACCAGCTGATTTGACCAATTCCATGACAGTTTTTCGTCCTTGCGGGTCGTCCATGGTGGTGATATAATCCTTTGGTTTATTTAGCAGGACGTAATTTAACTGCTCGCGCTTTAGCAGTTTTCCCTCATAGTATACCTTGTCACCAGGTCTTACCTGAAAACCCAACTCAGCAACTACTTCTTTGTTGACTTTGATTTTACCTTCGGAAATCAGTTTATCAGCCTCCCTTCTCGAACATACACCCGCATTAGCAATATATCTGTTAAGGCGGATAGTATCCTTCTTAACTTCCTGATCAGGTTTCTTTTTGGAAGGACTGCTACCCTTTCTTTTAGGATTAAACTTTTTAGTACCGCTCATTTTTACAGCTATTCATTTGTTTCACCTATCGAGTTGTCTTCCTCCTGGAAGAAATCTTTAGGAGTAGGGAGTTCTTTCAGGTCGTTGATGCCGAAATAGTCCATAAATTTTTTATTGGTTCCATAAAGCAACGGTCTTCCTATACTGTCGGATTTTCCTTTAATTTCTACCAATTCTTTTTCCAGAAGTTTCTGAACTGCATAGTCGCAATTAACACCTCTGATTTGCTCGATTTGACTTTTAGTAATAGGCTGTTTATAAGCGATGATTGAAAGAGTTTCAAGAGAAGAATTCGACAGTCTTTTTTTCGATTGTTGTTTCAATAAGATACCAATACTTGCCTGATAGGCAGGTTTGGTTAAAAACTGGTAACCACCGCCACTTTGCACAGGGTGGATGGAGAAATCTTCTGCATTGTATTTTTCCTGCAAGGTATTAATGGCATTTTGTATATCTTCAGATGGAATGTCCGCATCAAACATTTCGGTGAGACAATTTTTGATCTCTTTCTCCACAATTGGTTTGGGAGAGCAGAATATCAATGCTTCCACGTGATTTACAAGAAAATCCACAATTACCTTTGTTTTAATTTTGCTGCAATAGAATGCATTGTATGAGGAACAGCTCTCAATCTTTCCTTACTAATAAGATTACCCGAATCGATGCAAATGCCATAGGTGCCATTCTTGATTCTGATCAATGCTTTTTCCAGGTTTAAAATAAATTTTTGCTGACGAGCAGCTAACTGATTCAGACTTTCTTTTTCGGCAGTTTCAGCACCGTCTTCCAGTGTTTTTACTGTACCGAAAGTATTTCCAATTCCCGTTTCGCTCGTTTTATTTAAGGATGATTTGATAAAGTTTAATTCACTTTTCGCTTTTTCTAGTTTTTCAAGGATTAATTCTTCAAACTCCTTCAATTCATCTTCTGAATACCTTGTTTTTTCTGACATAGACGTTTAGATAAAGATTATAAAATAGTTCAAGCACTCAAAATTGATCTTGCAATTTACTTAAAAAAACTACAGAATAAGCATCGTCGAAGATGAGATTTTCTATATCAGTAAACTTGATGATCCTTAAAAGACGTGCTGTATAAATATGAACGCTCAAAACTGCGAATTAGTTATCATTTTGCCTCCAATTTCTTTTTTCAATAGCCCTTACATTTTCTGATGATTTAAGTGTTTCGAGATAATCAGAGAGTTTTGCCAGCTCATCGTCAAGTGGATTTCCGTTGAATTCTGACGGGTAAATGGCATTGCCGAAGTTAAGACGGGATTTAGCAGGAGTGTCGTCAATGATCAGCATTTTTTCCAGGGTGGCAATGCCTTTCTTTTTGACTTTGACCAATGGTTTTACATAATGTTTGTGGTTGTAATAATCAGCATATGCGTATTGCTCCAGGATGGATCGGTCATATTGTAG
>JBCBHL010000522.1:0-4043 GCA_038525605.1 Bacteroidota bacterium | reverse complement strand
CAAATTCAATGATAGAACCACCTTGTTTATTATAATGTCTACGTAGAATATGTGTGCCTGCTTTCCAATAAACACTTGGAGATGTAGCTAAAGCGATATTAGTATGCTTATTATTTGTAAGAAATTCCGCATAAGCTTTCCAGCCTTTCGATTGAACTTGAGGAAGTCGAGCAATCCATTTTGATGGCTTTTCAATTAGATTATCTATAACTGCTGATGTACAGAGAAAAGGCACATTTCGTTCATCAGCTCTATTAGCTATAGCTTTAGCAACAAAACTATGGTATTCACCAACAATGGCTATTACTCCTAAATCTACTAGTTCGTCAACTAAATCCGTAGCTTTTTGAGGATTAGCCGCACTATCTCGTACTAGTAATTCAATCGGTCTTCCATTAATGCCTCCAGTCTTATTCAGTTCAGAAACGCCAAATTCAAGACCTGCCAATAGATGATGACCAGCCTCAATCCAACCTGGATTTGTTGTTGGAGCTATTGCCCCTATAAGAATTGGATTATCTGTTTTATTTATCATTTCAGTCTTTAATGCTTAAATGTTGTGGTCAGTTTTCTCTTCTTTCATCTGTGCTTTTCTACAAAATCAATCAAAGTTTGGCTAAACTTGATATTTTCCCGATACATCCCTGAATGGCCTGAGTTTTCTAAAATAGTTAATTCTTTATTCTCCTCTGGTGTACCTATTACTTGATAATAGTCTTCTGCTACTTCCAACCCAACTATATGGTCGTACTTTCCCCAAATCAAACTTATTGGTATATTGATATCCCCCATTTGTGTCGTAAAATCGTAAAACTCTTGAATACTGGTTTCATTATTAAAGTTATTTATTAACTGACCTGTCCTAAGTAAATTTATTCGATAGATTAACGGATTATAGGGTGATTGAAAACGCAACTCTGAAGAAGATACGCCAGATGTTACATCAGAATTAGGTTGCACGTAGGTCTCTTGGACATAATCAAAAACCGCGTTTACTAAACCATTAAGTATTTTTAGTTTAGTCCAAGAATCTATTGGATCATTACTTTCTGTCCAAATCACAACTTGCTCTAAGCTAGTGAAAGTCTCTCCTTCAACTTTGATCTCTTCAGTAAGTGCAATTCCATTATCGATCATCTCTTGAGCAAAATCATGTACATAATCTAATCTTGCACTATACTCATGCTCGCTACTGTGTGAGCCGTTGGAGAAAATAGCACCCTGTAGTTGGTTTTCTTGGTCAAGTAAATAGTACGTTCCTAAAATCACCCCCCAGCTATGCCCCATGGCAAAAACTTTTTTATCATCACCGTATTTACGTTTAAGCATATTGATAACCATTTGCATATCTTCTGCCATAAGGTCAATAGTCCAATCGTCTTTGTCAAAATTCCCTTGTGAACTTCCTGCATGCCGTTGATCCCAATATGCTACTATATACTCTGGTTCTACCATTTCTTTGAAATCTTCTATATGGGACGCTGCCGTACCACCAGCTCCTCCGTGTAGAAACAGAATAATGACATCAGAATCAAAATTTCCTCTTACCAAAACGGGCATTGATGCTCCCTTGTGTTTCAAGAATAGCATATCGCCTTCTGTCAATAACATATTTTCCTTGTTGCAGGAGAATGTTAGGCATAAAATCAGTATGGATAGAAATACTTGTGTGTACAATTTCATGGTATTCTATTTTAGCTTGTAGGTTAATTTAGTCTCCAAAGCGACTCTCGGTACAATAATCGTGTTATACGGTGCTTGAAAATAAAAGTGAGGTTGAATCATAAATGAAAGAGGTAAGTCTGTTTTCTTACCAAAATTCCAACCCAATCCCCCATTTAAACCAAATACAACATGTGAACTACCTCGACTATCGGCTTCAACAATCTCAGAACTGTTCCATTCATAGATTTCTCCGTCTAAAATGGAAAGCATATAACCAGCTTCTATGTTTAGAGAGGTTTGGAAACCATTTTTGCCAATTCTTTGTCTTCCTATTGCACCTGTAAACATTAATCCCTTATGATTACGTGGATGCTTATAGTAAGTGACATACCCACCTACTAACCAACCTTTATTTATAAAAGCTTCTTCTCCTTTATCTTTAATTGTCTGAGATATGGGAGTTGTGATTCCTAATCGGATACCCCCATGTGTCATCATTTCTCCAAAATATGATAAAGAAATTTGAAACTTAGGAAGCTCAAAAGTTTGAGCACTAAGGCTATTCATAGAGAAGAATAGCAACATTGAAAAAATAACATTTTTTATCATCCCATGTCCTTTAATTAATAAAGGCAAAGATGAGGATGACATAGTCAACAAACTTGTACAATCTTGGTATTCACCTAATTTGTTGCTGGTATGCTCTGGGAGAAACTCCAATAAATCTTCTAAAGTGCCTGGAGAAGTGGGCTTGATCAGCAAAATCTAATTGGTAAGCGATTTCAGTTAGGTTCACCCCTGGCTTTATTAAACTTTTGGCAAGAAAGATCTTTTTCATGATCACATAATTGATTGGAGAAAGACCATATCTTGACTTAAATTCTTTTGCGAAATTAAACTTATTCATACTCATAAATTTCGCCATAAGGTCTAAGGATATTTTTTGATCAAGATTATTCTCAATAAATATTACTAATTCAGCCCATCTTGTACTTGAATTTATCCTATCATTTGAAATTGATTTCCGTTGCTGGGTGAATTTTTTTAGCAATACTTTCAAGTTTTCTTCTAAGACTAAGATATTTTTTTCTTTCAGACTTATTACTGTTTCTTCGAATAATGAATTGATATCGCCCCTTAATGTCTGTTGATGATTAAAGATAACACCTTTTTTATCCAACATAGAATCTACTAAATCTGGTGATAAGTAAAGCGTTGTAAAGCTGTTACCTGCACTTCCTTCAACAAGTGGGTTTGCATGAATCTCGAAGGGGTTGTTTATGGAAATGGAATTTTTTGGAGTGTATAAAATACGGTCGGCCATTTTAATCGCTTCTATTCCAGATTGAATCAAAGAAATACAGAAAGTATCATGGTAGTGCTCTGGGAAACTACTTTTTTGATTTTTAACTTGGAGTGACTCCACTTCGTCAAGTTCTGGTACACTGCTTCTTTCTTCCATTCTTTTTTTAATTGACCACAACGGTTTGTCTAAATGCCATTGACGAAGCAGTCGCAAGGCATGGACATTTAGCCATTGTTGGGCACTGCATTTTTATTTTACTGTAATTTGCCTGATAAATTGCTCTATCGAGCCTTCTAAACTAGTAAAATGGTCTCCTGCTACTTTATTGAGTTCGAGTAAAGTTTCATTCTCAGGATAAATGCTTTCGATGAATTCTTTATACTCTTGAAAATAATCGTCTGTACCTATATACATAAAATGTTTTCTTTCCATGCATTCTAATGAATAAACTGGCAACCTTAAACTTGCTTCTAATTCATTTTTATAGTCAAATGGAATCTGATTCTTATCTTCATTGAAGAACTCTTCTATAATACCGATATCATAAACACCAGCACAACTTCCTCCAAATTGGACATGCAAGTCATCCCTCAATGACAATGATAAAGATAACGCTCCCCCAGTGCTATGACCAAACACGTAGATACTGTCGCTATCGACATACTCTTGTTTCGATAACCATTTTACAGCACTTTCAGCATCTTTTACTTCGCCAAAGAGAAATTCATAGAATCCTTCATTACCGTTCTCAGCTCTGAATGAAGGAGCCATTACTATGAAACCATTATCAGTAAACTTTTTACAATCGTAGATGTCTTGGTAACCTAATGCAAATCCTCCGTGTAGATAGATTACAGCTTTCTTTTTAACTTCAGACTCAATGTTTTTGGATTCTAAAAGTCCTTTTAAACTTCTTCCTTCAGATTCGTAATTAATTAGTTTAATCGTACCGTTTAATGAATCAAAAGCTTCATAGTTCTGTGGTGCTTTAACCTTTCTTTCCAATGAAGTTTTATGAGTATTCAAGTATCGTTTGATAGTTTGACATTTCTTGTCCTTTGACAGCTCTTCT
>JBCBHL010000521.1:0-4046 GCA_038525605.1 Bacteroidota bacterium | reverse complement strand
CACCATCGTTTGGGATTGGATTAATTGAATATTCTACAACAACTAAGTGGCTGTCAGTCCGCCAGCTGGCGGATGGCAGTCACTTTCAAAAAATAAAGACAATCACTTCATCGTGATTAACTGTTGATTAATAGTGAGAAAAATCAACGCACTTAAACCGTTCAATGTTATTGGACGGTTTTTTAATTCTCTCTCGTTCTTACTGTCTGGCACCAATCTAATGAACCTCCAGGTGGATACACGATGTCTCTTACATTCAACAGAATCTAAACCGGCATTCATTTTCACTGATACAAAATCCTGCCGAAAAGCACTGGATAAGAGATTTGCACAAAATACACTTTCAAAATCAGTAAAAAACCGACAATTCATGTAATATTTAGCCACTTTTTTAATCATCGAAGAACACAAAATAAATTTAAATGAGATTAGGGACATTATTAGAATGGATATTAATTGATCAAAGCTCTTCCGATCTTAATTATCTGCGAAATACCAAAGACTTTAACGGAAGCTTTCAAGATTCATTCGTTAGTAGGCATATCGCTGGCATGGAGTTAGAGATGGTGAGCATGAAACGAAAAACGTTCTTTCGATTTGGGTTGGAAATGATAACGAAAGGTAACGTTTTTCAGCTCATCTTTTCTGGCAGAATTCAAATAGCAGAGAATAGATTACTAATTAAAACATGCAATACTAAAAGGCAGGTTGATTGATAATCAACTTACGTTATATTACGAGACCAAGACCGGTACAGAAATCTGAAAAGAAAAACCAGTGATAAAATCCCTGAGGCTTTCCTCAGCATCCAGAGATAATTTTTTCTTTAAGCGATTCAAATTGGTCTTTGTTGTGCCCACGGTAACTCCTAAAATCTGAGCAATCTCCTTATTATTCAGTCCTATTTTGATGTAAGCACACAAACGTTGCTCATTCGCGGTGATTTCAGGGAACTGTTCTAATAAACTACTGAAGAAATGTGGATGAACTTTTTTAAAATGGACAGTAAAATTCTCCCAGTTACTTTCTGTCCTGAGATGATTCTCAATAGATTTTTTCAGTTTGATGAATTCTCTTAGCGTCTGTTCATCTTTACACGACTTTTCGATCTCTACAAGCTTATCCCCCAAATGATTGATAAAATTGCTGTTTTCCAGCCTGTGCATAGTTTCAAGTAATAACTCTCGGTCCTTATAGCCTATCTCCCGTTCCATCAACGACCTGATCTCTCTATTTTGTTTATGAATCAAAATATGTGAGTAATAAAGCCTGAGTGCCGCTTTTACCCTCGCTACCAGCTCCACTGAATCATAAGGCTTGCGAATAAAGTCCATTGCACCAGACTCTAATGCATCTTGCAGGTCATGTGTGGTAGTCATCACGCCACTGACCATCAAAACAGGTATCTCCCTGGCTGTATCTGAGGACTTTAAATATTTCAGCGCCTGCATACCGTTCATAACAGGCATATCCCAATCCATTAATATGATATCAGGCAATTCCTTTTCTGCCACTTCACAACCCGCTTTCCCGTTGGGAGCATACATCAACTCGAATAATTCATTGTTAAAGTTTTCAAGAACTACTTTAAAATTCGCAGCGTCATCATCAACAACTAATAACTTCGCGGGACTGTCTGTAGAATAGGACATATACATCAATTGGTTATCGTCAGCAAAACATTCAAGATTGACATCTCGGTAACTTAATCATAAGTACCTGTTTTTTGGGTTTCGTTGTTGTCCAAACGCAATAAATCGTTAAAACGTTGCTGATCCCAACTCATGACAGCAAATTTTATCATCTGAATCCAATCAGCGATTTTCTCTGATTTCGAATCTGTATTGTCCAGAATTTTATTGATAACACCTGCTTTATAGATGGGAACATCAACAATTTGTGCAATGACTTTTTTCATCAGTTCCTGCTCCTCTTCACTGTAGAAATCATCCTTTACCGGCTCCTCTACTGATACCTGATCAAGTATAGCTACTGCCTGCTGATTTACATCTCCAATTGGCAGAACCACAATAAACTCCGAACCTTGCCCCAGCGTAGATTTTGCCTCAATTGTTCCTCCATGTGCCTGAATAGCCAGACGACAAAAGGTAAGTCCCAGCCCTGAAGAATAGGTCTCTGCCGAGTTTTTAGAATAAACCTGCCAGAATTTATCAAAGATATAAGGAAGCTGATCTTCGGGGATGCCCTGTCCCTGATCTGCTACCGATATTTTCAGAAAACCGTCGGTCTGTTCCTTAACTTGGACTATGAGCCGACTGCCGACCGGAGAATGCTTGACCGCATTCGTAAACAGATTTACCAAAACTCTTGAAATAAGCCTCAGATCAAATGATGCCTTAAAGTTTTCAGAAAGCTGATTTTCAAAGGACATATTCTTTACTTTCATCATCAGGTCCAACTGCTCTTCTGCGTACAAAACAACTTCCTGAACTGAATAAACCTCCTGCTCCAATTGCATTTTGGCTTCTTCGAACTTCTGAATGTCGATGATATCATGTGCTAACTGTAAAATGAGTTTTGCTGATTCATTGATCAATCTAGACTTTTCCGCGTTTGGTATTTTATCATCAGTTAAGCCAAGTATAACATTGAGCGGATTTTTCATATCATGGACAATCATATGACTGAGGCCCTCTTTATACTTTGACAGCTCATTGAGCTTTTCGTTGGTTACCTGAAGTTCCTGGGCTTGTTCAGCGATCTTTTGATGATCTTTTTGCTTATTCTTGTAATTTCTGTAATAGCCATAGAAAATTATCAACAGCAAAACAATCCCACCAAACGCTCCGTATTGAATGGCTCTTTGTCTGTCAATCTGCTGATTCAGTAGCAAAGTCTCTTTTTCTTTTTCAAAGGCTAACTGACGTTTTTCCTGATCAAATTCAAATTGCATGGAAGTACGGGTGACAGACTTTAACCGATCTTCATTTCCAAGCGTATCTCGCACAGCCATTAGCTTCTTTAAATAAAGAAGTGCCAGTTCTTTTTCTTTTTTCCGATCGTAAGATTCATATAGAATTTGTACAGCCTCTTCCACTTTATCATAGTAGCTTTCTTCTTCAGCAAAACCGAGTGCTACATTTGCATAATAAGCGGCAGAATCACTATTTGAAAACAAACTATGAATTTTTGCCATGGCCAGATTACTCTCCATGACCTCATAATCCACGCCGGATTCTATTCCCAATTTCTTAGCAATTACAGCATAGTACAAAGCAGAATCAAGATTACCTTCCAATCTGTAACTATCAGCATAACGTACAAAAACTTCGGTTTTGTCTTCACCCTTCGAAGAAGAGTCGAAATATACCATCGCTTTTCTGAGAAAATAACGGGCTGTTTCAGTGCTGTCAATTAAATTGTAAATGGAACTGATCCGAAGGTAAGATAAAATATATCTTCCCGTGCTCGCTTCCAATTCGCCTTCGGCTAAAGATTTTTGATGCGATTCGATGGCTAGATTAGCATATAAAAGTGCCCTCTCATAGTCTTCTAAGGCTGTATATACATGACTCAAAGCATCACACGATATCGCATATTGAAAGTAACCCATAAACTCCGATATCTTCAGTGCCCGTATATTATACTGCAAGGACTTTTTATAATCTTTCCCATCTTGATAATGAACTGCCAAATTATATAAAGCGTCAAATATCAAAATTGTGTCGTTTTCAGCAAGAGCTAAATCCAGCGTTTTCACCTTATAATAAGTGGAACTATCGCCAGGGAGCATAGTACCCAATGCATTATAAGCGCCTATAATTCCGTGTGTAAAATCAGCTTGCTGGCTATGATACAAGCAGCGTCTGGTGAAATAGACAGCCGAATCATAATCTCCAAGAAAATATTGCACTCGTGTTAATCCCAAATAACTGATGTTTGCCAAAAAATCACTCCCAAATCGATTCGCTAACCGTA
Organism: Bacteroidota bacterium; assembly: GCA_038525605.1. GTDB lineage: Bacteria > Bacteroidota > Bacteroidia > Cytophagales > Cyclobacteriaceae > JANSWY01. The sequence goes on along the minus strand of JBCBHL010000521.1, from coordinate 107 downwards.
ATGATTGATTAAATACATATGAGGCACTGTCCATCTTTTCCATTTTTTAATTGTGTATTCCAGGTAAAATTTTGTACAAATGAACGGATAAATGAAGATTATTCCCT
>JBCBHL010000520.1:0-4048 GCA_038525605.1 Bacteroidota bacterium | reverse complement strand
GATGAACTGGGATATTTAATGAGCAAACCTGAAAAAATATCAGATTAAAAATATTTGATCTTAGCTTTTTTTATACTGATTGGCCCGAATATTATCTGCTGCCAATTTCACCGTTTCTAAAATCCTCTTTTTTCTCGTCTCCTCTCTTTTAGCATTGAAAATCCATTCCAGTATGCCTCTTCTGGTAGAGGGCGGAAATGTCTGCCAATTCAGATAAGCCTTCTGATTTTGATCAAATTCTTTTTGCATGTCATCCGGTACAACGAGATTTTCTACCTGATCGAGTGCATGCCAGGTTCCGGTTTCTTTTGCCAGCCTTATCATTTCTTTGCCCGCCACAGCCATCCTGCCATCCTTCAGCAACCTTTCTACCTTATTTTTATTGACCTTACTCCAATTGCTCTTTGGATTTCGTTTTGAAAAAAACTGATAATAACTCCTTTCATCGCGCTTATTGGGTTTGCTATCAATCCACCCATAGCAGAGCGCTTCATCGACTGCTTCATCATAATATACACTAGGGATAGCTGATTCTTTTCGGTAAATGATTAACCAGACACTTTTCTTTGATGCATGATTTTCTTCCAGCCATTTACGCCATTGGCTTCCATTAGCCGCTTCAATTGCTTCTATACCATTTCTAGTTTCCATTCAGATATTTGATCGTTAGCTGCTTTGTCAGGTTCATAGCCTTGTCTCTCTGTTCTATTACATCCTCTATGGTGTAAGTAATGGGGTGATCTGGTATGACGCCTCTGTTTGATTGATACTCTTTTTTTGGAACTGGTAATTCTATCAAATACCTCGGGATATTAATCCGCAAATTAGATTCTGGCAGATAAACTGTCTGACTAGACCCAGCGGCAAACCCCTCATACCTGCCCGCGGATTCCTCACCGACAATTACTGTATCATCGTGATATTCCCGGATATTCCGCGCAATGATAGAAGCTGCTGAGAATGTACCTCCATCAATCAAAACGAAAATTCCTCCATTAAATGCCTTTTTCTTCTTTTTGGGAATGCCATATGTTCTCGTTTTCCCCTCCCATGAAACAGTCTTTTTATGATAGCCATCCATATTCTCATCCAGTACATAAGAAACCAGCACATCTGAATACTCAGTTCTTCCTCCTGAGTTGCCTCTCAGATCCAGTGTTAGAGCTTTTACTGCTTTATCTGAAAGCTCTTTGAAGATCATTTTGTAAAAGCTCTTAGCTTTGATTTTTGCACTCTTCAGTTTGGCCCGGTTGAAGGTTTTTAGTTTTAGGTATGCAGACTTGCCTTCCACATTGAAGTCATAGATTTCATTTTCTACTGCCTTCGGTTTAGATGTCTGTTTTGATTGTGACGCTTTCGCATTTTCTATCATTCTGTTTCTGTCGATAGCCGTCTTAAGCACCTCTTTTTCTTTCCCCGATTTGTCTTTCGCCACTATTTTAAAGCTCTTCGGCTGATCGATCAAAAGGTAGTAAAATGCCGGAAAAACGTTGCTAAGCGTCCTGTATTTGCTGCTAACAATGTCGCCGTCAGAGAATAAATGAGCATTCAGTTTCTCTAATATAGCTGCAATCGGATCACCATTGATCGATATAATTTCATCTCCTCTCACCAGCTCCGGATTATCTGAAAGGTCTGACCAGACATATACTTTGCCATTCAAAACCTCAACACTCACCGGAAGATATTGATATCTACCATCCAATATTCCACTATGCACAGAATCCTGCCAAAAACCAACACCGAAATGGCCCTCGTTAGCAAGCGCCACTAATCTATACACCAGGCTAAGGTGTTGAAAACTGTTAGCTTCTTCTGGTAGGTTTGCTGTGAGATTTGCAACCTGCTCATCAAATGCTTTGTTGTATTTGTAAAGTGCCGGGTTATAGGTTTTGATATTACTAATCAGAAAACTGAAATCAGTTTGTAATTGCTCTTTTGTGTAGACCTGCGCTTCTAATATAAACGGCATTAGAAAAATAAGCCAGGCAACAAATCTGCTTTTCATATGGAAAGGGTTAAGATTATTGGGATTAGTGTAACGCCAGAAAGATATTCAATTACCGCTAAAATTCACTGATTCACTGAAGGCAATGAGCTGAAGTGTAAAAATTCTCTTGTCAAATCAATGTCAACTAAGAGGCCAACAAAATAATATCGTAAATTTCACAAACAAAGTCACTCTACCTCTCTGGATTTCAACCTGTCTCCATAGTCTTCATAAAACCTATCTTCAAATTTCAAGTCTGATTGTACCCCGTCTTTCAAAATTCGATAGACCATCCAGATGATAAAAACTGGTGAGACGCTAAAAATAAACATTCCAAACCAAAGGGTAGCATCGAATTGAATCGATATTGCGTAAACCGCAAGAATTGAGGTTGTAAAAAGAATGGGTAATATTATTTTCTTCATCTTTTGCTTTTCTAAAAAAAACAGCTCTAAATCAGAATTGTTTGACTTACAGTAGGAAGGAAGAAAATAGTGAAACCGTCGGTAGCCATATAAAGTAAATTATCTCACGGAAATTCCTCTTAATCCCTTGAGTGGTTCACCTGAGAGTTTTTCAATTTCATAGATTCTAAAAACGGGAGTTCCGCCATCGCAACCATTCTTAGCACAATCACTTAAAAATCCTTTCATTCGGTAAGCAAATGGTTCATCACCAACCCGATTATCATAAAAATAGTTTTTGACTACCCTGGGTCCATTGAGCATTTCCGGGTCTATGTCCCGATCGATCATAAAAGAATAAGCTGTATCACTCACTGAAGTTACACGCATATCATCGACCCAGTCTCCGCAAGCATATTGCATGTAATGAGCCTCTAAAATGAAGGGATATCTATCAGACTGTGAACAAACATCGCAACCTAACAAAAAGATGAAAATTGCAGAGAATATTATCCTGCTGAAATTCATCATCCAGCTTTCATTATTGATTGTCGAGATATAGTGTTTTCCCTTCCAACTGATATGATATTTTAAAAACATCGAATGTCACACTTAGTGCAACATCCAGGTCATCAGTCGGTAACTGTCCGCTAAACTTTTGATCAACATCAATCTTATCATCGATGACTTTGATGTCGTATGTTTTTTCCAGTTTAGCAATCACCACTGATAAAGCTACTGAATCAAAATTCATGACTCCCTGAAACCACGTTGGGCTCTCGCCATTAGTAGGTCGTTTTACTTCCCATTTTCCGTTGTAATGATGACTTTCTTCTCCTGCTGACAACACTAATTGCTCACTATTACTGGCAGTTGCTCTAACTTTCCCTTCGTAGCAGGCAACCATAAAAGATTCCTCAAAACCGCTTACTTCAAACTGCGTTCCGAGTACTTCTACTTGTCCGTTGCTGTTCTTTACGATAAATGGCAAACCTTTGGCCACATCAAAATAAGCCTTTCCGGTAATCTCCATCGATCTTTGCATCTCGTCCCAATCGTCATTCTTCCAGGTAATTTCACTACCCGGAGATAAAGTGACTATCGATTGCCCATCAGGCAATATAATTTCCATTGATTTATTATCGGCAATATGTGTTGTCGTATTGAGGTATTCTGTAACAAACAAGCCCGCAACAATCAAAATAACTACTGATGCTGCTATTGACAGATAATTAAATGGCGTAAGAGTTCTTACCTTAGTTTCTTTCTCTTTTGGCGCTCCTGTAATTAGTCTAACATCAAATATTTCTTCTGCATTGTCAGGTACCCAATTGTCGACCTCATCGATGATTTGCCTGTAAGCCATCACATCATTTTCCGGGAGGACATCCTTTAAATCCTTGTCCGAAAGCTCACCATCCAACCAGCGGATGATTGCTGCATTTTCTTCTGTATTACTCATGGTGGTACTTTGTATACAATTAAAACGAGATCTTTGTGAATTACCCTACCTATATCTTTATCTTTTCAAGATCATCGAGTTCGCTTTTCAGAAATTTCAGTGAATTTGATATGTGCTTTTCCACAGTTTTGATAGATATATCCAAAGTTTCGGCGATTTCAGAGCTTTCTGAGCATCAAAGAACGGTTTTTT
>JBCBHL010000519.1:0-4062 GCA_038525605.1 Bacteroidota bacterium | reverse complement strand
CATTGTTTTCGGTGACTTTCTCTGACTGATTCGTACAGCTAATCATCGTAAGGCATAGGCATGATAATAAGGAAAGTAGTATTTGCTTTTTCATGGGGTTTCATGTTGTTAATTCTAAGATAGCATGGATTTTCATAAAAACTGTACACTTTTTCATCACTTAAAAATACAAACGATTGCGACGATCGAATTTTTCAAGAACCTATTTTGAAGGGATCAGAAATTAGATCATATAATCAGTGCAATGAGTGAAGAGTGATCCGGCAGAGAGATGATCAAAATCAATTTACCAGCTGACATTCACCAACGCTATTATTGTTAACCAGCCATAATTTAGTGGTGTACTAAAACAAAGTCCTATGAAAAAGATATTGGTTCCTACAGACTTTTCCGATGAAGCGAAAACTGCCCTTGATTTTGCCGTTCAGCTAGCAAACAAATCCAATGGGTCTGTTTCTATATTACATATACTGGAAATTCCTTCCAGTTCTTATTCTATTGCCGGAGATGTATATGCGGGTTCTGTTGCACTGGATGAAGTTTATAATACCAAATTGATGGAGGTGATTAAAGACAACATGCAAGAGCAAGTAAGCTATGCAGTAGACCGTGGAGTCACTGTCGAAAGTATCATCGAGTATGGCAATGTCTATCGAAAAATAGAAGATGTCTCCAAAAACATAGATGCTGACTTGATTGTGATGGGTACTAAAGGAGTCAGTGGCTGGGAAGAGGTACTGGTGGGATCGAATGCTGAGAAAGTTATCCGAAGGAGTAAAATTCCGGTATTAACCATTAAAAATCCCTTGCAAATCGATCAGTTAAAAAATATGGTTTTTGCCATCGGCGAACCCACCGACCGTTCTGTAGCCTTTGTAAAAGAATTTCAGAAACTCGTCAATGCGACCTGTCACCTGCTAAAAGTATACAGGCCCGTGAAGATGAACTCAAAAATTGAGAGCGCAAAAGCTGAAGTAAGCGAATTTGCTGAAAGTACTGTGTTTTCAGACTACACGACTAATGTGATTAAATCACCATGGGTGGAGGAAGGCATATTGGAATTTGTGGAAGGTAAATCTTACGACCTGATAGCTATGGGTACACACGGTTATAAAGGGCTTAATCATTTCTTACTGGGAAGTCATGCAGAAGATGTTTCGAACCATGCAGAGCTCCCTGTTTTGAGTATCAATGTGAATTGACAGAATCTGCTTTTCACAAGAAAAATATAGATACCGATGTTCATAGTTCTTTCAGAGTAATATTAATTGTAATTGTACAAATCGTCAGTGAAACAGAGTTTGAGTTCTGTTAACTGACGATTTTTTTAATGAATACTTCGAAACGAAAGACTACAATATGATCTAAATTGTTGTTTTGTTTCCAGCCACTATCAAGTTATACTTCCCATTCAAAACTTCACATTTCTCCCTTTTTTTAATTCCGGATTCTGATTGATGATCTCCTGTCGAAAACCTAATTTTTATCAACATAGCAACAATCAAATATCATTCTATTCCCCGCATTCACGCAATATTTTTATAGAAAGAAAATAACAGAATCATGAAAAAGAGAATGGGAATTTGGATAGATAGAGAAGAAGTTCATGTGATTACATATAGCAACCAGGAATGGCAAATGGAAACGGTCAATTCGGAAATTGATCATTTCAATATACGAGGTGGGTCCAGAAGCAGTACACCTTATGGTCCACAGGATGTAGTATCGGAGAAGAAGCTTCTTGAGAGAAGAATTCATCAGGAGAACAACTTCTTTAAAAGATTGCATCCATTGATCCAGGAAGCAGATGAAATCCTCCTTTTCGGTCCGGGGGAAATTAAGAATAAGCTGGCAAGACAGATTTCTTCAGAACCCAGGTTTCATAAAATTCTAGTAAACACTGAGACAGCGGATAGCATCACAAAAAATCAAAAAGTAGCCTTTGTGAGAGCGTATTTCCAATAAAATCCACTCATTTCTAACTAAATGTAAATTGTAATGTATAAGATCCTCATACCGGTAAATTTCACCAGATCCAGTAAAAATGCAGTCAGGTACGCTATGCGTTTAGCAAAAAACAAGAAACTAAAAATTATACTGTTGCACGCATTTCAAACAGTTCCATTTAATTGGGACTCTTCCGATCCTCTTTTGGATGAAGAAAGCAGGTTACTCAGACAGAAATCTGAGAGAAAGCTCGATAAAATAGCGTCAAAAATCCTTGATAAAACTAATATAGCTTGTGAAACCATCAGCTATGAAGGGTTTGCTGCTGATGCTATCATTGCTCATTCAGTCTCTCTAAACCCAGATTTGATATTGATTGGTACTGATATACTAAATGCGATCAATCATCTGGTGTTTGGCAAAATCACTAACAAAGTAATCAGCAAAATCAATTGTAATATTTTGATCATTCCGGATGATATTTCTAAAAATCCGCTGAAAAGGATCGCATTTGCCACCTATCCGAACAATGACGACAGTGCGGAGCTCACTTACCTGACTGAGTTATCCAAAACCTATCAGTCGCAGATTCACATTGTACATCTGCTACCTTCGGATACTACCGAAAGAACGATTAATTATGACCTGAAAAAACATGAACTTGATGTCAACTTCACTTATTCTGAAAATGATTTCATCTTTCATAACCTTCTCAATCCCAACTTAGTAGAGGGGTTGGGACTATGCATCGTTGAGAATAAGATTGATACTCTGGTAATATCCAAACACGAGCCGACGGTGCTTCAAAGGCTGTTTACTTCCAGTGTCATTAAAAAGCCTACGTACTATACAGATATTCCAATTATGATTCTAAAAGACTCAAACAAAGAAGTACTTGAATCATCTGTATCATTGGAAGAAATAAGTGAATAATCCATTGCCACAGTTTTATCAAATCGTCTAAAGATTCAGTTGAATGGAATTAAAAACTTTAAAGTCACTCAACCTTTACCTGCAATCACTGATAGAAACCAAACTTTGGTTTAAGGTACTGGTTGCTGTATTTGCTGGTGTTATCGTTGGCTTTCTAATCAGTCCTGATTTAGGTCTGATCGGCGAGAAATCAGCGGTGATCATCGGAGATTGGCTCGCCCTGCCTGGAAATCTGTTTATCAAACTTGTTCAGATGATTATGATTCCCTTGATTTTTGCTTCTATTATCAGGGGAATAATCAGTAACACTACTGAGCAGTTAAAATCTATGGGAGTAAGCGTAGGATTGTACTTTGTTGCCACTACCATTATTTCTATTTCTATCGGAACCGTAATTACCTCACTGATCAAACCCGGCAATTCTTTCAACTCTCCTTCCTTAACGGAACCAACTGTTGATCAAAATAATTCTATTGAGCCAACCAATGCGTTCAGTGTTCATCAAATACCACATGCTATATCGGATCTACTGCCGGAAAACCCTTTGGTTTCGATGATTACCGGTGAAATGCTAAGTATTGTGATATTCACCATTATCATTGGTATTGCCATTACTTCTTTGAAAGATTCTATGCAAACTCCAATTGTGGTACTACTCAGTTCCATACAGGAAATATGCATGACCATTGTCCGATGGGCTATGAAACTGGTTCCAATGGCTGCCTTTGGATTTATGGCTCAGCTCACTTCAAGGATTGGACTGGATTCTATCAAAGGTATTGGACTTTATGTGATGACAGTCTTGCTTGGATTATTCATTTTACTACTGATCTATATTCTGATTATTGTATTTCTGGCCAAGGAAAGACCTTTGAAGTTCCTAAAGCAGATCAGGGATGTTCAGTTGCTTGCATTTTCCACCACCAGTTCAGCGGCAGTGATGCCCCTATCACTGAAAACTGCGGAAGACAAGTTATCAGTCTCTCCGGCAATCAGCAATTTCCTGATTCCTATCGGCGCAACCATCAACATGGACGGTACTGCGATTTATCAATGTATTTCTGCCTTGTTTATCGCACAAGCCTATCAAATTGAAATGTCTTTAATGAATACGGTCCTCGTAATGATTACACTGGTAGCATCTTCGATAGGTACACCAGCAATTCCAGGCGGAGGTGTGAT
>JBCBHL010000518.1:0-4066 GCA_038525605.1 Bacteroidota bacterium | reverse complement strand
GAGGTGATGATGAGACGATTGCAACAAATGAGATCTTCCCTACTGATGTTGGCGGATTAAGAGGTTCGGCTGTAACAGCTGACAACCTTACTTTAACCGACTTGCAGGAGGGACAATATACAGTTGTGGTTACCAAATCAGCAGCATCGTCTATCAATGCCGGTTGTTCTACTGTCTCGACATTTACAATAGATTCCAATGAACCTACTCTATCGATTTCTGACCTGGATTATACCTTCCAGGATAATCAAAACTGTTCTCCAAATGAGAATGGATTTATCGAAATTGATTCCATCAGAGTTAATGGTGTAGCAGAGGTCGTTACTGCAAGTAACTATACTTTCGAATGGTTTGAAGAGGGAGTAGCAATTCTGGCTGCTGATTCAAGAATTGTAAATGGAACTGGTACAATCGGAAATGGAAACAGACTTGAAAATCTCGATGCAGGAACCTATTCTGTTGTAGCAACCAATACAGCAACTGCTTGTGAAACTGGTAGCACGATCATCATCATTGAAGATACACAGGTTCTTCCTGTAATCCAGATAGCTGCTATTACAGATGATACCTTCTGTGACAATGGAGTAGACGGCAATCAGGGAGATGGTACATTGTCGATAAATATCGTAGAAGATGGCAGTGCCGCAGATGCTACACAATATAGTATTACCTGGTTCAGAGGATCAGACACTACACCAGCAAATCAGATATTCCCTACGGAAACAACTCCGGGTACAGTTGGATCTGCCATGCAGGTGTCTGACACCGATCTTACCGGACTTAGCGAAGGAACCTACACGGTGATGGTAGAAAAAGATGCTGCAATCTCGCCAAATGCGGGATGTGCCTCTGTAGCTACCTTCCAGATTGAAAAATCAGAAGTTGAAATCAATATCGGTGAAGTAACAGCAATTGCTGGCAATGAAAATTGTGTATCACCAAATGGTTTCATTGAAATCACTGAAATACTCGAAAATGGAAACCCGGTAGCTGTTACTCCTGCTAATTACTCTTTCCAGTGGTTTAACGGAGCAACTGATCTTACCGGAGATGCTATTGATGGAATTGGAACCGGTAACAGGTTAGAAAACCTAACAGGAGGTACCTACACTGTTATCGCTACCAGCAACATAACCGGATGTATCTCTGGCCAGTTTGAAATTGAAGTAGAAGATTTAAGAATTGATCCTTCTATTGTCGATATCAATTTAGTAGACAACACCAATTGTTCTCCAGGTAAAAACGGGTCGATTACTGTAACAGCTCAGACAGGAACTGCCACAAGCACTTACACCTTCGCGTGGTTTGATGGACAAGGTACTGGTACAGCAGGTACAGGAACCGTCGTAGCAAGTGGAACCGCAGGTCTGGCTGCTAACGAAAGCAGATACGAGGATCTGGGAGCAGGTGATTACACAGTTGAGGTGACAGACACTAATACTGGATGTACCGTGACAGGAACATTCACAATAGGTGATGATTTGGTAATCCCTACCTTGACTATACAGGATGCAAACATTGTTCCTGACACCTTATGTTTCCCTGCTACTTTCAGTGGTGCAATTACGATCACTGACAGCGATGTGTCAACCGGTAACCTGGAAGATTTCAATATAACTATTGAAAAAGACGCAATCGGAAGCGGAGACGTAAGAGGAACATTTAATGCTTCTACTAATGATGAGGAGTCAGTAACAGGACTGGAGCCCGGAGAATACTGGATCACTGCTGAGCTGATTACGACTGGTTGTAGCGTAGCTCCATTTAGAGTAAATATCGAAGATATTTCAAGAAATCCTGAAATAGAACTGATAAGCATTACCAACAACTTTGACTGTGGTGGCGGATTAGCACTTGGAGGTATATCCATCCTGGCAGACGGTCAATCAAGTGCAAATCCTGATTACACGTTCCAATGGTATGTAGGCAATACAGCTACTGTTGGTCAGGAAGTTCCTGATGCTAACGGAGGTAACACTGAAACGATTGCCAGCGTAACTGATACTGTTTACACGGTGACGGTAGCTAGAACTTCAACTGGTTGTACAACAGAACAAACGTTCATAGTTCCGAATGAGGAAATACTTCCAGTAGTTACCAATGTGGAAGTCAATAATCAAACTACTTGTTTTGAAAATGGCTCGATTGTCATATTGGAAGTAATGTACAACGGATCGGTAGTTGATGAGTCAGTACTGGCATCACAATATACCATCGAATGGTTTGACAATCCTAATTTGAATCTACCGGCGATCAATGATCCGGTTCCTGCGACACCATTAGAATTGGATAGTCTGGGTGCTGGAACCTATTACCTGACGGTTAGAAAGAATGATGATCAGTGTAGATCAGCTGTTTCCGAATTTGTAATTGAAGACAACAGCTTCTTGCCTGAGATATTCATCACTCAAATTGCAGCGGATTCCACCTGTACTCCGGCTGGAACACCAAGTGGAATATTGGTAGCTACGGCTGATGGCAGAGATAGCAGCAATCCTGATTATACCTTTACCTGGTACCTTGAAAGTGACTATCCGGCTAACCCGATTGTTAGTTCTGATAGCCTGATTGGTTTCAGTGCCGGAGATTACCTGGTTGAAGTGATGAATACGGCAACAGGATGTTCCGCGACTGCTGTCAGCAGAATTGAAAATGTAACGGTCATACCGGATATTCTCGATGCAGTTGCTACTAATCCTAACAGTTGTGCACCGATCAACGGATCGATACAGGTCACTCAGGTGAGCTCGGGAGATATAGCCGATTATACTTTTGCATTCTATGATACGGATCCTTCAGTAACCCCAACTCCTACCCCAATTCAGGATTCAGCTTCTGATAGTCTTGGTGGAGTTGATGTTGGAACTTATTTCATCATAGGAACAAATACAGTTACAGGCTGTGAAAGTACGATCTATCAGATCTCAATTGAAAACAGTGATGTGGCATTCCCTGAAATCATACTTGAGTCATTCGAACAGCAAAGAAATTGTGATCCTTCAAACCCTAATGGTTCCCTGACTGTATCAGCAGGTGGTTCGCAAGATCTGAATCTCTTCCAGTTTGACTGGTTCGATGCTGATGGTAATCAGATTGAATCAAACAGCGTTACCGCTGACAGTCTGAGAGCATTCGTAGATTACAGAGTTGTTGTGACCGAACTGGCTACTGGTTGTAGCAGTGAGGAAACGTTCGAAGTAGGAGAAGATATTCCGGTACCATTAGCAGTAAACGTTACTTCTTCACCTAACTTCAATTGTACGAATCCTAACGGAAGCATTGGCGTATCCATCATACAAGCGAGAAGATCAGTCACTGATTACTCCTACTTCTGGTATATTGGCAGACAGGAAAATCCTGACCCAACATCTCCGGACTTTGAAGGAAGGTTTGTTGAAAATCTCGTTGGTGGAGTGTATACAGTCTTAGTGATAGATAACGTTGATAACTTCTGTACATCGGCACCATCATTCATTGAAGTTGAAGACCTGATTAATCTACCAGAAGTGGAACTGACGATAGAGCAGGCACTTACCAATTGTGATCCTACGATTCCTAACGGTAGAATATCTGCAAGTTCACCTTCCGGAGATATTTCGACATTTACGTTCGAATGGTACGTTGGAACTGATACTTTAGATCAGACACCGTTCTTTGTTGGTATTACAGCAGATTCGCTGGAGGCAATTACTTACACAGTTGTAATTACTGATCTGATTACAGGATGTAAAAACCAGAGATCGATTCAAATGCCAAACGAGCAGGCACCAGTACCGACTCCGGGTATTGCAGTAATCGGACAAAATACCAGTTGTGTATCTCCTAACGGCTCGGCTACTGCGTCAGTTAGTGGTAACACAGAAGACTTCTTCTTTGAGTGGTTCAGTCAGGATGATCCTAATACGGTGATTGCAACAGGACCTGTAATCTCCGGACTTGCTGAAGGGTTCTACGAAGTGAGAGCAACGGAAATTGCAACAGGTTGTGTGTCTGAAAGGGATTCAGTACAAATAGAACTCGATTTTGTAGTTCCTGTATTTGATGTAGAAACAATCTCTAATAATTG
>JBCBHL010000517.1:0-4079 GCA_038525605.1 Bacteroidota bacterium | reverse complement strand
CGTCAAACGTGTATCTGGTGGTGGTTTGCGAAAAAACATTACGCAATTTGAATATCATTACAGGCTCTACATTGATGCCAAAGATTTTGGTATTTACAAGATAGTAAGTGAAATGAATGTCAGAGAGTATACGGATGAAGAAAACTTCACTATCAGGCCATTTTCCTCGTCAAATGTTATCTACAAAAAGACTGATAAATACAGATTATCGAGTCTGACCGCTACTATTGTAGATGCACAAAAAGGATCTGCTTCCGACGGTCAGAGACAATATAAAAAGTATGAGTTACTCAATAAACAACCGATTGACAAGCCTTTGAATGATTTGCTTTACATTGCACCTCAGACCAACCTGTTTCAAATAGAGCAGCCCTACAATCATTCATTCTGGCTTCAGACCAATAAGATCAAAAACACCGATTTTAAGATCAGCTTTGAGGGTTCGATGTTTGGCAGTGAAGATCTGGAAAAATATTTCATTAAAAATTGAACGACAACCTGCGATTGTTTAAAACCAACATTTCTTAATTCTATCGCTAATAGTGTTCTGAAGTAAAATCGAATCAGTAGATTTGAGAACAGACTAAAGAACCTCACAAAACAATGAGTAAACCTATAGCATTTATCACAGGCGCCACCTCAGGTATCGGGTGGGCTACCGCAAAAATTCTGGCCGATGATTATCGTATTATTGCCTGTGGCAGAAGACAAGAAAGACTTGAAGCTTTGAAAAAGGAATTGGATCATACTGATGTACTGACACTTACCTTTGACGTAAGGGACAAAGCTGCTGTAGCGTCTGCAGTTAATAATTTGCCTAATGACTGGAAACAAATTGAAGTACTTGTCAACAATGCTGGTAATGCACATGGCTTGGATCCGATTCAGAATGGAAGCCTCGAGGATTGGGATGCGATGATTGACATCAACGTGAAAGGTTTGCTATATGTTAGCAAGGCCATTATTCCTGGTATGACTGAAAGAAAATCCGGTCATATCGTTAACATCGGTTCTATCGCAGGTAAGGAAGTGTATCCTAACGGAAATGTCTATTGTGCCTCTAAACACGCTGTTGACGCGATCAATAATGGTATGAGGATAGATCTCAACCCGTTTGGTGTTCGAGTCACTTCCATCAATCCAGGGTTAGTTGAAACAGAGTTTTCTGATGTGAGGTTTAAAGGTGATTCTGATAGAGCAGAAAAGGTCTATCAAGGCTACAAAGCCCTTCAGGCCGATGATGTCGCTGATGTCGTCAAGTTTGTTGTCTCCCGTCCCACTCATGTGATGCTTAGCGATATCGTTCTTTTACCGACGGCTCAGGCGTCTTCTACCATCGTAAAAAAAGGTTGATCAGTCTCAGAACGTGTTAGAAGATTAGTACAACCTACGCTTACGTTGCTGCAAAAGAGTCGAGGGGATACTTTGTAAAAGTGTGAACCAGACTCAACCTGATTGGAGCTTATCTGAGCGTTAGTAGTATGACGACACGAAATTCTTTAACATATCTGTAAATTAAATGGGGAGATTAGGAGATTTTCTTACTTTAGCAGAACAATATTAACCTATTTTTAAGCTGAATGAAGCAAATACTGATTTTAGGAGCTGGCAGGTCCAGTTCTTCCCTGATCAAGGCACTGATCAATGATGCACAAGATAATGACTGGCAGGTAGTAGTGGGAGATGTAAATCTGGAGCTCGCAGCGTCTAAAGTATCTGACAGTGAAGTGGCAAGAGCGATTGCATTTGACATTTTCAACAGTGAGTCGAGCAAAAGTATTATTTCAGAAGCAGATTTAGTAGTTTCCATGTTACCGGCATCCTTCCACATTCATGTGGCAAAAATATGTGCTGAACTGGGCATTAATATGTTAACGGCCTCATACCTTTCTGACGAGATTGCGGCCCTTTCCCCTCAATTTGAAGAAAAAGATGCTTTGCTGGTGATGGAGATGGGGCTCGATCCGGGAATAGATCATATGTCTGCCATGAAAGTTCTTGACAGTATCAAAGATGCAGGACACGAACTAACTTCTTTCGAAACTTTTACTGGGGGATTAATTGCTCCTACCCAGGAGGACAATCCGTGGAAGTATAAATTTACCTGGAACCCCCGAAATGTCGTACTTGCCGGACAGGGAAATGTCAAATTCATTCAGGAAGGAAGGTATAAATACATTCCATATCACAGGTTATTTAGCAGAACAGAGGTGATACACATTCCCGGACACGGCTACTTTGAAGGATATGCCAACCGCGATTCCCTGATCTACCTCGACTCCTACAGATTGCAAGGAATCAAAACGCTGTACAGAGGCACGCTTCGCAGGCCAGGATACTGTAAGGCCTGGAATACTTTTGTACAGCTTGGGGCTACTGATGACACTTACGAAATGGAAGGTGTTGAAAATATGACTCATCGGCAGTTTATCAATTCATTTTTACAATACAACCCCAGTGATTCTGTTGAATTGAAGATTGCACACTACCTGAACATCGGTCTGGAGTCTGAAATCATGTATAAACTAAAATGGCTCGATCTGTTTGAAGAGATTCCTGTTGGTCTAAAGAAAGGCACGCCCGCCCAAATTCTGGAACATATCCTGAAGAAAAAATGGACCATCAAAGAAGATGACAAAGACATGATCGTGATGTGGCATAAATTTGATTACCTGGATAATGGGAAACATCGACAGATTCAGTCGCACATGGTAGTTCTGGGAGAAGATAAAATAGAGACCGGGATGTCTAAAACAGTAGGGCTGCCCCTGGCAATTACCGCAAAACTGGTGATACAGGGCAAAATAGATTTAAAGGGCGTTCACATACCTACCAAAAAAGCACTTTATAACCCTGTGCTGGCGGAGCTGGAAAAAATGGGATTTGAATTTCAGGAAAGAGAGATTTATTTATAAAAAATGGAACAGGGCGAACAATCCCGCCCTGTATTGATATTATTGAATTTGATCGACTGTGCAGCCTCTTCCAGGGTCTGTGCAATTGTTTGAACACATTGGAATGTGATTAGTAATATCTGGCGCACATTCATCCAAAGGAATCGATTTAAAATCACATTTTGGGTCAGGACAGGTAATGTTGATAAATGATCCACAATTTCCTGTGAAACCACCTTTTAACAGATTCTGTCTTTCTTCAGTGACAAAGCTTTGAATTTTCAGGTCATTAAGTTTTAGTTTCTTCTTTTTCATAATAATTAATTAAATCTAAAAAATTGAAATATTTCAAATAATTGAAATCAGTTGCATACTACTTCTCAAGATACTTATCCAGCAATCTATTGGTTTGAGCATGTAGTTTTTTCTTAAAAAAACCCGTTCCACCCAGTAGCAAACCCTGAAAGCCCAGCGCCTGTCTGGCCCAGCGATGCAGGTTGAAATGGTCTCTGTGATCGATGATCAGGCCATCTTTAAATTTGAATTTAGCCTCTATGATGTTGTGTACCCTTCTTCCGGTTTTACTGAAGTTGTAATGTGCCTCCCAGTGAGCAGAACCGCTTTCCCCGTCAAAATTGATATTTGAAGCCTCAATTCTAAAGTCTTTCCCTTTTTGTGATTCACAGAGCATACGCCACATATCACTTGCTCTTTTTCCTTCAAGCACACCAAATCCCGGGTCTTCAAAAACAATATCTTTGTGATAACAGCTTGCCATTCCTTCAGCATCCAGCTGATCAAATGCCTGATAAAATTTCTCAATCGTTTCTTTCATAAAAGGCTATCTTGGATGAATATTTCGACAACTTACTATATATGAATCA
This sequence comes from Bacteroidota bacterium, assembly GCA_038525605.1. GTDB lineage: Bacteria > Bacteroidota > Bacteroidia > Cytophagales > Cyclobacteriaceae > JANSWY01. The sequence goes on along the minus strand of JBCBHL010000517.1, from coordinate 301 downwards.
AACTTTTACCCTAATATCTTACTTTTCTGATTTTTAAAGAATGCTTCAAACTGATCAAATCCTGTTCAATGCATTGAAACACTACTTGCCCTACGTCAGAAAGGAAATCGGTGACCGAACTTCTCTGGAAGAACTGTTGCCATTGATTCAAACGCTAGGTCATTCAAAGATGGATATGTACGCAGGCCTCCTTTCAATTTCAAAGTTATTTGAAGAGATTTTATCACAGATTCCTTCTAAAAACGTATCGGAATTTAAAGAATGGATCAACAGCAACAATGGCTATCAATCGCTGCAGCTA
>JBCBHL010000516.1:0-4095 GCA_038525605.1 Bacteroidota bacterium | reverse complement strand
ATTTTTCTTTAAAATGATTAATACTAACTAGTGTGGAAGTGTAGAAATGTTTGATTTTCGTAACAAACTGTCCTGAGTTTCGTAAGTGGACTTCTCACGCAATTATTTCAAATCAGAATTTATCAGCATTTCTCAAGAATTCGCCCATAAACTTAATAGGCGTTTTCATGATATTCCTGATTCTTAGCAAGGTGTTTGTCGAAATATTGAAAACTAGTAAAATTAATGATTTAACTTTAGGTTGAATATATTAGTATCTGATAATATCTTAGGCATAGCTATAAATGAAAAATCGATCGGGCAGTTATTCCAATGTTATTTATTTGGTATTGACTTATCTCTGCATATCTGTACCTATGCAGTCTCTTCTCTGTCAACCAAAGAACCCTATTTTTTACAGATTAAGCTCCGATTATAGTCTGATCAGTAACAAAACTACTTGCACGGTAGAAGATTATATGGGTTACATCTGGATTGGTTCTGAAGAAGGCCTTAGTAGGTATAATGGGTATGGCTCAAAAAACTACACCGCTACAGCTGCCGATAGTACCACGCTCTATCATGATTATATTAAAGCACTGCATGTGGATAGTGATAAAAATTTATGGGTAGGTACTTTTTCCGGATTGTGCAGATACAATTTTTCAAAGGATCGTTTTGAAAGGTTAGGTGATCGTTTTGATCAATTGAAAGACCAATCTATCAATGCAATCGCTGAATACGAAGGAATTGTCTGGTTTGGCACTGACGAAAAACTCGTAGGCCTTAATATAGAAAAATGGCAAGTCACCAATGTTTTTCAACCTAAGGATAAAGATGGCTATGCGCTAAAAATAAACGTCCTTCACTCTGATAAGACAGGGTTAAAAATTGGTACTCCGCAAGGCTTGTTCTTTTTGGAAGGAGAGAAAATGCTAAAAGAACGCAGTTTGGGTGATATTCACGTTTCTGCGATAACGTCAGAAAATAACAGGTTATATATCGGGACAAAAAATAGTGGGTTGATAATATCAGGTTTCCATGGCGAAAATCAGGTCATCAACATGACTAATACCGTCAATATGGTATCAGATCAAATTAACGATCTTAAGATTTTGACTGACAGTGCTCTTTGGGTTGCAACTAATGCCGGTATCAACACATTTGATCGGTCAACGATGCAGGTAACCAGAAAATATGAGCATGAGTTTGACAATTGGATCGGTATTTCTGATCCGGTAATTAGAAGCATCTATCAGGATAAAAATGAATGTGTTTGGTTCACTACTCAACTTTCCGGCGTTAATTTCTTCCATAAGTCAGATAATCTCTTCGAGTACTACACACAAAGGACAAAAAAGGCAAATGATAATGAGTTGCTCGATTTTGCAGTGCTGTCTATGAGAGCCGATGAACAATTGCAAAAACTCTGGATAGGTTCACGCAAAGGGTTGTCACTTTATAGTCCTGATAAGTCTCAGTTTTCACATTTCCCTTTTGATAACGGGAAGGCCTACAATAACCAAATTCTGTCTATCAGCGAAATGATAGATAATCAGCTCTGGTTGGGCACTGAAAAAGGGCTGGTCATTTGGAATCAGCAAACTGAAAAGTTTATTCACGAAAGTAAGTTCCAATTAAATGATCGGATAAATGTGGTCTTCAAAGATCGGCAAAATCAGGTTTGGTTAGGTACCAAAGAATCCGGGCTGTTAAGAGTTGACAGGCGTAACAATGAGCTGAAGTCAATAAGTGGTACGCCTATTGATGGAAATTCGAAATTTAAATTGAAATCTATTACCGATATCGTACAAAAGCCAGATGGCTCAATTTGGGTAGGAACAGAAAGTGGTCTGTTTGAGGTGAAAAGGGAAGGGCTCAGGTTGTTTCAGCCTAATAACAAAAAGTTTAATCCATGGATCAATGATCTTTCTATAGCATCGAGCGGAAATCTTTTGATCTCTACTAAGCTGAGTGGGGTTTTAAGGATTGATTCACTCCAAAACGTCGACACTTTAGTCAATAAAAACCGTGGATTGAGAAGCGATAATATCTCAACTTTGATTAATAACGGCCGTGATTCGGAGTGGTGGGTTTCCACCGATAAAGGACTTAGTAAGCTTTTGATAGCAGACGATAGTGTGCTAAGTGTTGAAAACTTTGATGTACTCGATGGTCTGCAGGGTAAACAATTTACGCCCAGGGCAGGCGCTATGACAGGCAATCAGATTTTCTTTGGTGGTCTTTCGGGTTTAACATCGTTTGATCCTCGCAATATTGAATTACCAAACTATAAATTACAAATAGTTATAGACAAACTGACTGTAGATGGCGCCATTGTAACTCCTGATGATGAAACAGGTTTGTTAAGTAAGGTTGTAGGTCTCACAGATCAAGTCTCCTTAAAACCGGAGAATGAGAGTTTTTCGATTTTTTACAAAGGAATTGATTACGTAAGACCTGATAGCCTCATTTACCAGTACAAATTAGAAAACTATGATAATAGGTGGAAAACCAGCCGTTCCGGAATGGTTTCATACACCAATCTTGAGAGAGGGAAAACATATATTTTCAAAGTAAAGGCTAAAAGCCGAATGAGGCAATGGAGTGATGAAAAGGTGTTGAAGATTTATTTAATACCGTATTTCTATGAGACTGCCTGGTTTAAAATACTGCTGTCTCTTTTCATTTTAGCTTTAATAGCCTTCGTCATCTACATTAGGGAATTGAGAATTAAAGGAAGGCAGCAAAAGCTGGAAAAAATCATAAGACTGAGAACCCGTGAACTGGAAAGACAAATTCAGGAAAAGGAGGAAACCGCCAGGGCGTTGGAAGTAGTAGCGGAGGAGGCAAAAAAAGCAGATAAAGCTAAAAGCGAATTCCTTGCAAAAATAAGTCATGAAATGCGAACACCCTTAAATGGTATAATGGGATTAGCTCAGATGGCCAAAGATCAGGCTGAAGAGGAGGAGAAAAATGAATTGCTAGATCTTGTTTATCGTTCATCTGAATCCTTGAAAGGCATTATCAATGATCTATTAGATTTCGGTAAGATGGAATTCGAAAAACTCAAGATTTATGAAGAAGATCTGGATATTCGTAAGTTACTCAGGGATCTTATGAATTCCTTTGGGCCACAGGTCAGGCAAAAGGGGATCAAATTACACTGTGAGCTTGATGACCAGATTCCCAACAGATTGTTAGGTGATCTGCTGAGGATCAGGCAGGTATTGGTAAATCTTATATCCAATGCCATTAAGTTCACCGAGGAGGGTCACGTAAAAGTTACCTTGAGGCAAATTACTTTAGCATCGGATTTTTCAACTATCAAATTTCAGGTTGAAGATACTGGTATAGGCATACCTGAAGCAAACAGAAAGCAGATTTTTTCCAGTTTTGAACAAATTGAAAACGGTCTGTCAAGAAAGTACGGAGGTACCGGATTAGGACTTGCTATTAGTCAACGGCTAGTGAGTCTAATGGGAGGAGAGATAAAAGTAGATGAAGCTAAAGGAGGAGGATCTGAATTTACCTTCGAACTGAAACTCAGAATAGATAAAAGTACCAAAAGTTTAGTAACCTCAAAAGTAAATGGCACCCTTACAATCAACAATAGAATACTACTGGTAGAAGATAATCCAACCAATATCCTGGTGGCTACTAAAATGCTTAAAAAAGCGAAGCAAAAAGTAGAAACCGCTACCAACGGTAAAGAAGCTGTCGAACTACTGGAAAATCAGGAATTTGATTTGATTTTAATGGATGTTCAAATGCCGATAATGGATGGGTTTGAAGCTACCCAGCAAATCAGAAAATCCGGAACTCCTTATGCAGATATACCGATAGTAGCGCTTTCCGCCGGAGTGATGAAAGAAGATATACAACGTTGCTACGATATTGGAATGAACGGCTTTTTATCCAAACCTGTCAACTACAAAGAGCTAGTAGAGACACTTTACAGATATCTGAATGATTAAATGAGAAAACAGAACCACCAGATTGATGGTTCTGCTAAAAACCTTTCTTAAGTACCTTTTACTTTTGGGCACTCCTGAAATAGTTTAAGTGTCTGTATTTGAGGGGATAATGGTATTAAGAAGATAGATAAAAACCCCG
>JBCBHL010000515.1:0-4096 GCA_038525605.1 Bacteroidota bacterium | reverse complement strand
AGAATCAACAATAAGAGTGATTCAAATATTAATATCGGAGAGCGATTACGGGTTAAGAATTAAATCGATAGCTTTCACCGTAATATTATATTTTTTTGAAATATTGTAAAGTGTATCACCCGGCTTCACCTCGTGGAACTTTTTGGCAGCATCGCCATCTACCTTTTCGGTATTATCAAAATTCTGAGCAGTAGGATCGCTCTCATTTTTTTGTGTCCTCTGCTGCTTTTCACTTTCCTGATCAACAAAGACCCCTGAAACTTTCAATTTTTGTCCGATATTAATCGCCGCGTTATCATTTAGTGAATTCCAGAAGATGAGTTGTGCTACGTTGATGTCATATTTCTTTGAAATTGCGAAAGCAGTCTCACCAGGTTGAACAATGTGATAAAGTACCTTTTCTGTTGGAATCTCAATTGCTTTTTCAGGTGTTTTATAAGGTTTCTTTAACTGTAGCTTCTGACCAATGGCTAGTGATATATTATAGGGATCCAGGTTATTCCATTGAATGAGGTCATTGACCGTTACACCGTATTGTTTGGCAATACCATAGAGCGTCTGACCAGCTGCTACTTCGTGGATATCAAATTCCTTATCGGCAATTTTCTCATCTACCGGAATATCTTTACTTCCTTCTACAATGAGGACTTCCTTTTTGAGCTGATTCGAGTCTACCGGCAAAACAACAGGCTCTACGATAGGATCGATTTTTACTTTTACAGGTTTCTTTTCATCTGCAGGCTTGTTTGTTTGTACCGTCTCAATCTTTCTACCCTCTTTTGGTTTTGATGTCTTCACCGCTTTTTCAACAGGCTTCACCGGAGGAAGTTTTACAGGTTTTGTGACTTTTGCATCGCTGTTTACAAATTTCGAATCTACTGCTACTACGACAGCATCGGATCCTTTAGGTCTTTTCTTGCTGAGCCAAAGCAGCGTCCCCGGCTTTGGATTGCCACTGGCAATGTCATTGTACTTTCTAAGTTTCTTAAGCTTGACGCCATACATTTGAGAAACTTTCCACAGAGACTCATTAGGTTTTACAACATGGTAAGCAATTCGGGACTTTCCTTTCTTCTTTTGCTGATAATATATGTTCCTCGGCAAAATGCGATCTCCCGGTTCAAGGTCATTGAACCTGGCAAGTTTCTCGGCAGGCACTCCGGTCTTGGAAGACAACGATCTCAGATCATCTCCTTTCTTTGCCAGAATTCCATCGAGACCATTCGTTTCTACGTACACGACAGCAGCATTTTCAAGTCCCTGCTTCATATACTTGGCATATTTTTTCTCCTGCTGGTTAGATATCTCAACTTTAGCAGAAGTATCTTCTTCCAGCTCCTTTTTAGGCACATCTTTCTTAGCAGTAAGCTTTCTGCCTGGGATCTTGCCTTTAACAGGTAGTAAAACAGGATATATTTTATCGGAAGGAATACTCCCCTTTTTCAACCATTTATTATAGAAAACAACCAGCTCTTTTTCAATTTCAAACTTCGATGCTACTTTGCTCAGATTCTCTCCGGCACCTTTTGTATACTCCTCAAGAATTAAACCTTCTGAGTGAGCGTCTCCTATTTCATTTTGAAAAGCAATCTTATGAGCCAAAAAGGTTTTCACATACCAATGCGTTTTTTTATCTATAGTCATTTTAGAAACGCCATACATTTCCTCCTTCACATACTTTCGGGCGCCTCCTCTACCAGTATTATAGGCCATTAAAGCATAAATCCAGTTGTTGTAATAGAAGTTATTGGTCTTCATATATTTGGCAGCACCGCGGGTAGCAGCCACGATATTCATCCTCTCATCAATCTGATTATCTATCCTTAGTCCGACTTCCCTTCCGGTAAAATCCTTGAATTGCCAGAAACCCACTGCATTGGCAGAAGAAACGGCATCACCTATCAGTGCACTCTCCTGAATAACAAGATATTTGAAATCGTCAGGCAGATTTTCCTCTTTAAATACCCGCTCAATGATGGGGAAATACAAGTTTACCCGATCCAGCTTTATTTTAAAATATTTGTCACTGGCCCTGAGTGAATTCACATGCTTTTGCATTTCTGCCCTTGCAGCTTCTGTGATTTTCAGTTTCATACCTGCAAATTCCATTTGAGAAGGAACCTGCGGAATCGCACCAAATCCCAGGTGACAACCGAACCATAAAACAACTGCTAAAAATATATTCCTCATTTAGTTTTTTCTCAATATCATGATACCATCTCTCACAGGAAAAAGAACATTTGATACGCGCTCGTCTTCATGTACTTTTTGATTGAAATCGATGATAGCCTTTGTATCCTTATCAAGTTTTGATCTGTTCTTCTCAAGCACTTTACCACTCCACAACACATTATCGATTACAATAAACTTCCCCTCCGTCACACGATCTATCACCAGGTCAAAATAGGTAGCATAATTTGATTTATCAGCATCGATAAAGACCATATCCCATTCATATGCTAACGTTGGAACCACATCGGGTGCATTACCAATGTGTAATTCCAGCTGATCGCTGTATTCTGACTCGTTGAAATATCCTCTGATCCGATCTTCCAGCTCTTCGTTCACTTCAATTGTCACTAATTTACCGTCGACTTGCATGCCTTCCGCCAGACATAACGCGGAATACCCTGTGTAAGTACCTATTTCCAGCACATATTTTGGCCCGATCATATGAGAAATCATCGATAACATCCGTCCCTGCAGGTGCCCGGACAGCATCCTGGGTCGCAGCACATTCACATGTGTTTCTCTGTTGATTTTTTTCAACAATTCGCTTTCACCCTCACTGTGAGCCTCAACATAACGCTGCAAATCCTTATCAATGAATTCCATGCCTCAAAAATATTCAATTGTGCTCAAAAATTATTTATTTTGATTAAAGGGTTTGAATGGTAGATATGAAATCTAATAAAATCAGTAATGACCTGATCAGATTACTGTGGAAGTTACCTGATCAGGCAATGATTCATGCGCATATTGAATTATTGGGAATTGCCATCGATACAACCAAAACTTACAAGGTAGGGGAAGAACAAGTATTGAAAGATTTTCAACGGATGTTAAATTAAGACCTTTTGAAAAAAACGATCTTCTTATACGGTGCAGGTATGGCTGCTTTAATAATTCTGTTAAAGACGATAGAATATAATTACCTTATTCGGCAGCTCAACATCGAAATTTATCTTGGTATCATCGCAGCACTGTTTACCGTACTTGGGATTTGGGTAGGAATTCAGCTAATCAAAAGACGAGAGAAGCTACAGGCTGCAACCAGTTACAAGCCAACCAGCTCATCGGAAAACAATTCGCCGGCACCAGATATTAGTGAAAGAGAAATGGACGTATTGCTGTTGATGGCCGAAGGACTATCGAATCAGGAAATAGCGGACAAACTTTTTATTTCTATTCATACTGTCAAAACTCACAGTTCCAATCTTTTTTCCAAGCTACAGGTAAAGCGAAGGACACAAGCCATTCAGAAATCAAAAGAAATAGGCCTGATCGGCTAAAAACGCTCATACTAAAGTATGAAAATCCGCAATTGGTACTTTAGTATGAACGAAAAATTGCGTATTTTTCATTGCTTTGAGGAAATGAAAGATGATCGATCCATTTTTTTAAATAGTCAAAATTGATTGAGACAAACAGTATTTTTTAATTGTCGATTTCATTAATCCTTAACTCTAAATTTTTAATCCGATGAAAAAAGTTATTATTAAATTCGGCCTGATTGCGGGAGCAATTATCACATTGTCTATGACCACAGTAAGCTGGTCAGAATCCGTGATGAATTCACCTTATGCAGCTCTCATAGGATACACGGCAATGGTAGTTGCCTTCTCTATGATCTTTGTCGCAGTTAACAACTACAGAAACAACACAGAAGACGGAAAGGTAAGTTTTGGAAAAGCATTGATCATAGGTTTGAGCATCTCCGTAATTGGATCCGTATTTTATGTAGTCACCTGGGGTTTTGTCGACGGTTTCTCCGGTGGTGAGTTTATAGATAAATATGAGGCCAGTACGATGCTGCAACTCAAGGAAGAAGGTGCCTCCGCAGCAGAAATCAAACTGGTGAAAGAAGATATCGACA
>JBCBHL010000514.1:0-4097 GCA_038525605.1 Bacteroidota bacterium | reverse complement strand
CCTGGGTTTTCACCCGAGGTGATTAACCTCAGCGTTAGCGGAAGCTACCAAAATATTTGATTTGTGCGCTTTGACCACCAGGGAATGGTGTGATCTCAAGGTAAGGACTAGCTCCATTAGAAACCACTTCTTCCCAGATAATATTTTGGTAGCTTCCGCTAACGCTGAGGTTAATCACCTCGGGTGAAAACCCAGGTTGTGTGGCGCAGACTTCAGTATCCACTTCGCTATAATCTACTACCGGATCCGCTGTGACAACTACATTTACGGTCTCAGAAACTTCAGCACTACAATTGGAATCACGTCTTCTGGCATAAACTGTAAATTCTCCCGCATTATAATATTGCAGGGTGATGCTACCAGGTATCTCACTAAATACTGTCGCACCAGTATGAACAAAGTAGTAATCAATAGGATTGGTAACACCAGAAATGGTAAATGTACTCATCCCGCGAACACAAAGTGATCTGGTATCCGGGTTAACAATTTGCGGTGTCTCGCAGATCACAGATACAGAAAATGTATGATCCATTTCCTGTGGGTTTTCTACACCACAAGCATTGACAGGCACACACCTAACCGTGTAAGAACCAGGTGTGATTCCATCAAAATCGATTTCTCTGGATGTGCCTACCGTCTGACCAAGGTAGCTATTATTTAAATACCATCGATATCTGTAGGGATCCGCACCTGCATCAGGCCTGCTAAGCACAAAAGAATGGTTATCGCCGGCAACCACCTGATTAGGACCCGAAATAGTAGGAGTTGCGTTACTTGTGACTGCATCGTACATTGATTGCAGCTTAATGACTTTTGAAACTACTTCATCTTGTATTGGGATCCCTCCGCCAAAATCACCTTCTTCAATACAGACATATGTTACTTCGAGCGTTACCTGTTCCAAACCACCATAACTTAATCCATTAAAAATAACGCTGGCAGTCTTGTCTGGAGCTACGGTCACTTGTCCGGCACTTGGAGTTGATAAGGTCCAATCTTTAATACTACAATTGCTCGGAAGTGTAATTGAGTAAGGATTTGAGCCTGTAGAACATACCCTGGAAGGACCGGAAATGCTTTGTGCCGACACAATGGCGAATGACGCCAGCATGAAAAATAAAGTAAGACTTAGCTTCTTCTTGATTCGCATTTTAAAATGGATTAATCTCAATTTGTATGGGCACACCTCAATCAAAGAGGCTATGTAATTGATAGACATATTTTTCTTTATTTAAGGTTGTTATAAAATGAATACCCCGGATACAAATCTGACTCCAGGGTTGATGATGGGCCATTGAGTAATCTGGCAATTGCAGGTTTAAATCTGATGGGTGTCTCCAGTAAATCCCACTTTTTTATCTCTATAGAAAATAATGCAATTGGATAGTCGCTATTGTACATTACTTCCATCCCGATTAACTTTCCGTTATAAAGTTTGTAAACAGCACGAGTGGTCTTCAACAAACTGGTTATCCGTTCTGGAAAAGCCAACTCAATGGTCTCAATTCCACTTTCATTGTGACATGAAACTATGCTGGCACGGTTAATCATGGTATCATACATTGCCATAAATCCATCCATGTATCCGGATAACTTCATTCCCTTACCGTTGGATTTGATGATCTGCTTATCGTCATGTTTAACCGTCAATGATATATTTTCATTTTTGTAAAATGCCAGATCTTCACTTTGCAATAACACGTCACCTCCAAATATTTTCATCTCTATATTTCTATAGATCATCGTATCAATATTATTTAACTTGGTGCCAAGTACGTATGAAACATCAAGGTTCTCATAACCACTGTGAATGATACCATGGATGGCTTCTTTTACATTCCTTTTACAGCTTTCCTGACCAAATAAACTATTTGATGCAAGGACTAGGTGTGTGGCCATGATCAAGGATACCACTAAGATTCTTCTAATATTATTCATTTGTCTGGTTGTATGAGTTATAATATGTTTCCTGCAAGGTTTTGATACCTCTTTCTGTTTCAATTAATTTTCTTAACAGTTTCCCTTCCTCATTGTACTGATAAAACATGGCAAAATGCTGGTCATCAAAAATGGTTGTTAAGCGGAGCGTAAACGGATCATAGACATAGCAGGTCATTTCTGCATCTATCGGTTGAATTCTGATATCATCAATTGCTATAGTACCAGCAAAGCTTGATGAAGGCGAAAATCGTAGCTGATAGTTTGTTTTATCCAAAACTGTAACCTCTGCAGAATATAGAGACCATTCACCAGTACTTAACTTTTTGTTAACGCTAATACTTTGAATATTCAAGCCACTGACTGAAAATAATTGATCATAATTCCTGACCCAAAATTGTAATAGGACTTTGTCTACATCATTAGTCATAGACATATTTGGTGTAGAAATCACGGTACTTTCAGTGATACTTAATGATCGATTTCCACCATGACTTACGTTCTCTGTTACTATACCACTGTTATCATAAACCAAATCACTTTCAAGTGCATCTGTCAGATTCTCAAAACTTTCGAACAGAATTGCATCATATGAGGCGTTAGAAGCTGTGAGGTATGGTACTGCATTGTCATATCCATACTTAACTGATGAAGCGATCTGTAGAGCATTTAGTTCTTCCAGAGGATCACCATTCACAGAATATTTGGTTACAGTACTTGCTTTGATCCATTTTGGGATTACAGACTCAGGGTTATTGTAATTAAACATATTCAGGTGGTATGTTCCTGTATTGTAATTTCTATCTCTATTGATTTCATTCGTATTATAACTGTAAGTATTAGCAGGCCTGTATTTACCCTTGATTGCATTTTCAAATTCGTTGTTGTCAGAAATCAAATAGTCGGTATTTTCCAGGTAGTCGCTGTAATTCCACTCATTGGAAATCACAATTGCATTTGCTGAAATAACATTCGGTATCGTAACAGAGGGGCCGACGAAACAAGTAAAGGGCAAATCATTACCACATGATTCTGATTCAAAAAAGATCGAGCCGGTCAATTTATCTATCTTAAACTGACCGTTGTTACTTTCAATTTTTTTAGCATATGTATTACAGTAAGAAACGCTAATGGTTTCAAGGTTCTTGGTTACACTACAACTTCCATTAGAGCTTGAAACTGATATGTTGAAATTTCCAATAACATAATAGTGTTCCACTCTTACCGCCGTTGTATTTTCTATGGTACCATCTCCCCAATTGACTTCATAGGTCAAACCAGATTGGTATTGTGTTATATTCAGTACAACCGGATCGCCTATTAAGGGACAAGAATTATCAACTGAGATATCAAAATCCAGATCGCTAAAGCTAATTTCAACCTGATCATCACCGGATGTACATGAGCCATTGACCGTAAGAGTCCACTGAAATACGTAGGTCCCAAACTCAGATACCGTGACACCACTATTGGGAAGTGATGAGTCACTAAAAGTCGCAATACCTGGACCAGAAAGCAAACTCCATGAACCCGATTGGCCACCATCTACAGTTCCCTGCAATTGATAAGAAAGTGCACATACATCATCATCCTCGCCTGCATTTGCATTTGCACCCGTATTTACGATTACGGTAACTTCCCCTTCAAAATACTGACTGTTTATGGTTGTTGAAACTGTATAGGTAGTTGTATTATCAGGTGACACAACTTTTGTAATTCCTGTGCCCAACCCATTTGACCAAGTATAAATATGACCACCTCTTGCAGGGTCCATGAATCGAATAGTCACATTATTTTTAACAGGCCCAAAAGTTCTGTTTAAAGTCAATTTGTTGCCATTATCGCATGTAACCTCTATTGGATTTGTGTTAAAAGATCCACTACTTCCACCACCCGGACCAGTATTAAAAATTGTGAAACTAGATTGGCCAGTGTAGTTGGATATTTCGATAAAACGATCAAAAGCCTTTACAAAAAAACGTTCTGTTGGTGGTAACTTCTCGCATGCAAGGGTCTCTGGATTATTCCAGTAGTTATCAATTGCATATCGGTAAACCTCACCTATTACGATTAGCTCCTCAACCTCTAAGGTAGACGTCTCTTCAATCACTAAATTAACGGTTAATTGCGTGCTATGGAGAGAGAGTCTGGAAGTGGCA
>JBCBHL010000513.1:0-4103 GCA_038525605.1 Bacteroidota bacterium | reverse complement strand
TCTTGCCCCTGATGCACCAAGGGGATGACCCAGCGCTACTGCACCTCCCAGCACATTTACATGGTAACTATCCAATTCAAGAATTTGATTGTTAGCAAGTGCGACAGCAGAAAATGCTTCGTTAATTTCATAAACATCTACATCTGATTTTTCTATGCCTGCAAGTTTCATTGCTTTTGGAATTGCAAGTGAAGGTGAGGTAGTAAACCAGATTGGATCCTGAGCTGCATCTGCAAAACCTCTGATTTTAGCAATTGGCTTTAACCCAAGTTCTTTTACTTTTTTCTCACTTACCAGTATCAGTGAAGCTGCCCCGTCGTTGATCGTTGAAGCATTAGCAGCTGTGACAGTTCCTTCTTTTGAAAATGCAGGTCTTAAAACGGGAATCTTTTCAAATTTCACGTTCTTAAACTCCTCATCTTCAGACATAACGATAGGATCTCCTTTTCTTTGAGGGATCGATACCGGAATAATTTCATCTTTGAAAAGCCCAGCCTCAGTAGACGCAGCGGCTCTTTTATATGATTGGATAGCGTATTCGTCCTGCTGTTCTCGGGTAATATTCATTTCCTTTGCTGTATTATCAGCGCAGTTACCCATAGGAAATCCATTATATACTTCCCAGAGACCATCATGCATAAGACCATCTACAATCTCACCGTTTCCGTACTTATAACCGTATCTGGCTTTTGGAATGTAATAAGGGATGTTAGACATACTTTCCATTCCTCCGGTTACGACTACATCTGCGTGACCCAGCATGATGGATTGAGCACCTAGCATCACCGTCTTCATTCCCGAAGAACATACTTTGTTAACAGTCGTACAAGGAACGTTTTGACCGATACCTGCACCTATGGCTGCCTGACGTGCCGGAGCTTGTCCCAGGTAAGCAGAAACTACATTTCCATAAAATACTTCATCTACCTGATCAGCTGCAACACCAGCCTTTTCTAATGCTCCTTTGATAGCAAAAGAACCTAATTGAACTGCTGTAAAACCAGACAGACTTCCACCAAAACTTCCGATTGGCGTTCTAACCGATGATACTATGTATACGTCTTGCATTTATATTCTTGGGTTTGTTATTTAAATTATTCGAGCGCAAAGATCACTAATTTAATGATCATAAAAAATTACCAGTCAGGTTTTCCGGTATCCCGTTTTTTGGTAGGTCTTTTTCTCAGTTGCTGCAAATGTTGAATTTCCTGATTTTTCATTGCCTCCAGGATCATCTTCGCCTGTTGAGGGCTAATATTCATCTCCTTTAACTTCTGTTCGGCAGTTTTAGGCGCATTTTTTTGATTTTCCTCCTTCTCTTCTTTTCCTTCTTCACCCTCTTTTTCTTCACCTTCTTTCTTTTCGCCGTCTTCTTTCTTTTCCTCGCCCTCTTTTTGTTCTTCTCCCTCTTTTTGCTCCTTATCCTTTCCTTCTTTTTCTTCTCCTTTCTGATCCTTCTCTTTCTGATCTCCTTCCTTTTCTTCCTCTTTTTGATCGCCTTCTTTTTTCTCCTGATCTTCTTCTCCTTCTTTATTCTGATCAGAGTTTTGTTCCTGTTCCTTGTCTTTTTCTTCGTCTTTTTTCTGGTCTTCTTTATTTTGATCTTTATTCTGCTGGTCCTGCTTTTCTTGTTCCTCTTTTTCCTTCAGCCTTTTTTTCAATACCTCATAATTATACCTTGCTTCGGAATTCGCAGGGTCTGCTTTCAATGCCTCTTTGAAATAATTGAGTGCAGTTTTTTCAGTTTCTGGTGTGTCTGAAAGCACTCCGATTTGATTAAGCGCAACTGATTTGATTTGGTTACTTTCCGATTGTGTTAAATCCTGATAGTAGGACCTTGCATTCGCAGTATCACCTAATTGATAGTTGGCATGCGCAAGATTGAGCATTATTTCGTCGGTGCTTACTTCCATGCTGTCAATCAAAAATTCATATTTGACTTTAGCAGTTTCATAATCACCGTTATCATAAGCTTTTTGAGCTTCTTTTTTTACTGCATTGATAGTGGCAATGTCATTGATTCCCAGAGCCAGCACAACTAATATAATATGGAATAGCTTCATGTTAATTTCACTATTTTAAGACTTAACAATAAATCGAGGCAAATTAGTGCCAATGCACCCCACAAAAAGTAATAATATTTATTGGTGGATACATCCAGTGTTTTTGAGTCTCTCAGTTCACCTTCTATTTTATCAATGGTGCTGATGAGTCTTTTTACATCGTTTTTAGAATCATTGATTTCAAAATAACTGCCATCAGTTTGATTGGCTAATTTCTTGAGAGATTTTGGATTTAGTTTGGTGACAACTTCCTTGCCTGTGCGGTCTTTTTTATAACCGGTTCTATCCGGAATTTTTCCACCTTTTTCTGTACCAATTCCTAATGTGAAAAGTTTGATATCAGCAGTTTCAATTTCCTCAGCAATCTTTTCCGTCTCATCACCAAAGTCTTCACCATCGCTGATCAGCACTATTATCTTTGATTTGGGTTGGGTAACGGAAGATTCCTCACTTTCCAGTTTTTCCAAGGCCATTTTTAATGGAGGACCGAAATCTGTACCGTCCGACGTGATCAGATTTGTATTCAGTAACTCGATTGATAAGTCGAGTAGTGCTGCTTTGTCATAGGTAAGTGGAGATTGTAAAAATGCTTCGCTCGTAAAAATAACAATACCAATTCTATCAGATGAAAAAGCCTCAACGATATTTTTCAATTCGAATTTAATCTTCTCAAGTCGTGTAGGAGCGACGTCTCTGGCATTCATAGACTGTGACAGGTCTACTGCAATGAACAAATCTTTTCCGATAGACTTAACTTCTCTTTTGCCTTCGCCAAACGAGGGCCCCATTAAAGCAATGATTATTAAAATAAAATAAGCAGATCTTAAAAATACTTTTACGATGACAGCCCCAACTGACACTTCGTATGTACGGGCAATCAGGACAATTCGAATGATGTAGAAAATATAACACAGGACAAAGAATCCTGATAACAATATTTCTGGCCAATCAAACTGGTTGTATAACTTCATAGATTACTATTCACTTCCATGTGATCCAAAGATATATAAGGCTTGCTTAAGTGCCTAAATGGTTAATAGCTTTTTAACATTTTTTAGGATGTAAAATTTCTTGATTTTTTTTTGTAAATGCTTTTGCAAAGTGTGACGAAGTACTATATTTGCATTCCTTTTCAAACGAGACAAGGTACGAAAGAGTGAAATAGTTATTATTTGATAGAAAAATTGTCATCATAAGGTGGCTTTTATGTTTTAGAATCACTCTGATCGATAAAATAGAGAGTTGGGTGAGTGGCTTAAATCATCCGTCAGCCGACGGATAAACTGTCGTCACTAACTTTTATTTTGAGAAAAATACTTAAAGTAGTAAATAGAGAGTTGGGTGAGTGGCTTAAACCAGCAGTTTGCTAAACTGTCGTACGTGTCATAGCGTACCGGGGGTTCGAATCCCCCACTCTCTACGGAAGTTTAAAGATATCTGGTCTGCTAGCTCAACTGGTCGGAACGCCGAACCGTAGAGCAACTGCAATCTAAGCAGTAGGTTTCAGGTGGAGTGCCACTGCGACGGGTGGTCGATACCATTCGAGTTCTAAGTGGATCACTTCTCAAAAGAGAGAAGTAAATAAGTAACAATAAAAGAAAATCTGGTCTGCTAGCTCAACTGGATAGAGCAACTGCCTTCTAAGCAGTAGGTTTCAGGTTCGAGTCCTGAGCGGATCACCAAACCCCTTCATTAATTTGATGGGGTTTTCTTTTTTTAGGCCTTCTAAGTGGTAGGTTTCAGGTGGAGCGCCACTGGTACGGGTGGTCGTTACTATTCGAGTCCTGAGTAGATCACTTCTCAAAAGAGAGAAGTTAATAAATAATAATTAAAGATATCTGGTCTGCTAGCTCAACTGGTCGGAACGCCAAACCGTAGAGCAATTGCCTTCTAAGAAGTAGGTTTCAGCCGGGTCGAAGTGTCGATACGAGTCCTGAGCGGATCACCAAACCCCTTCATTAATTTGATGGGGTTTTCTTTTTTTAAGCTTTCTAAGTGGTAAGTTTCAGGTGGGGGTGATCGATACCATTCGAACCCTGA
>JBCBHL010000512.1:0-4104 GCA_038525605.1 Bacteroidota bacterium | reverse complement strand
TGAAAATTCTCAATTCCCGAAAGAAATCTACCCTTTTGTTTAATGAATTTTCTATCGAACTCTCATACTTTTGATATATAGCTGAGAAGAAATGGAAGCGAGATACGTAAGAAATAGAATATATCTGAACGAAGAAGAGCAGCAAATTATCAAAAGTATGAGAGTTCGATAGAAAATTCATTAAACAAAAGGGTAGATTTCTTTCGGGAATTGAGAATTTTCAAGATAAGATTGGGTTTGACCAATAACGACACGTTTATTCGTTGTTGGTTTTTACGGATAACTAACATTTACCTGCCTTAGAGTCTTTATCCCAGCACTACTCTATAGATTAAATCAGAGACTAGTATTCATGGTACAAAAATGCTGAAAAGATAGTATTGGTTTTTTCCTTATCGGCAATGGGAAAGGCTTTGCAGTTCAAAATCCGTATCTTCAAATGTTTACATTGGTCGATAAATTAATTATTTTAGCTAGTAGTTTATTTACGCGATTTTTTTTACGCTAAACTTTATCAAGAAAAATTATGAAAAAGAAAGATTTATTTGAATCAGCTGAAAAGCTGGATCGTAAACATTTGGCTCAGGTAATGGGTGGAATTGGTATTCTTCCTGTATTCGATTCTCTTAATGGCGACAATGGAGACTCCCTTTCTGAAGACAATGGAGACTCTGTTCACAGTGACAATGGAGACAGTGAATATTGGGACAATGGAGACAGCGATCGGGTTGACAATGGTGATAGCCGTTACAGAGACAATTAATAGGAAATAACTATGCGATTTCCCCGCGCAGATTACTTTTTTATGCGGGGAAATTGTTTGATCCGTTGTTCACGAAATCTTTCCAATGAAAATATTAATTCTGTCAACCAACAGTAGTGCAGATTTTAAAGACTTTTTTCATGCTTTTTTAGTTAAAAAAGGTCATGAAGTGGTAAACCTCACCTTGTCAAATCTTTTTAATGTCGGCTATCGCAATTCTGTAAGCTTTGAGATGGAAGAAGATGAATTCAGTTTTCAGTACAAAGATCGTCTGTACAAGTTGTCTGAATTTGATCTCATCTGGAAAAGACGTTTCGATTTTAATTTTCTACAGAACGTTCTCAACGCAAAAGAGTATAGAAAATATCCGCCTGTTGTCTATGAATACATGAACAGGGAAGTTTGGATGGTGAAGGATTATATTCTTCAGCTAGCTCGATTGAAAGAAATTTACATCATCAACGATTTTGATGAGACCGTTATTAACAAACTTTATCAGCTGAATGCCGCCAGGCGATTTGGGTTGAAAACGCCGGACTTCTTGTTTACGAATTCCTGGGACGCTCTACAAGCATTTCATGATGATAACCAAACTACCATCACCAAACCAAGCTCCAACTTTGGTTATATATATGAGAAAGATGAAGTTCTCAGTCATCGCACATCAATCGTGAACCCGGAGGATTTAGAGCTACTAAAGTCATCTTTTTTCCCTTCTTTTTTTCAAACTGGAATTGAGAATACCTACGAGTTGAAATGTCTTTTCATAGCAGGTGAGCTACTGGCTGTCAAACAGGAGGTGAGACAGCAGAAACAAGTGGCTGATATCAAGCAAGAGTATAGGGATAATAATATCAGAAATACTGAATATCATTTGCCTGAAGATTTGAAAAAGCAAGTCAAATTGTTATGTGAACATTTCAGGCTGGACCTTTGTACCATTGATTTTATAAAAGGGGCTGATGGAAATTATTACTTTCTTGAAATCAACCACGATGGTATTGTAGATTATTATGGAACCTATATCAGCACAAACATTTACGAATTATTTTATAAAAATCTCATGAATGGAAAAATATAAAGAAGGTGTGAAAGAAGGGTTTCTGCCGGTTCTTTTTCTGTATTCAGGAAAGGAAGATCGACAGGAAAACCATGAGCTTAAAGAGAAGAAGACTTTTCGGTCTAACCTGCTCAATAGCAGTCAATTGACTAATAAACTTTCTGAACGATCTTTAATGCAATCCAGCGGAACTCATGATTTATCTGGTGAAAGGAAATAGTCGGTCTGCCTTGATCGACATGGAAACAGGAGAGGTGAGGACAGTACCAAATGAAG
The DNA here is from genome assembly GCA_038525605.1 of Bacteroidota bacterium. Classification (GTDB taxonomy): domain Bacteria; phylum Bacteroidota; class Bacteroidia; order Cytophagales; family Cyclobacteriaceae; genus JANSWY01. The sequence goes on along the minus strand of JBCBHL010000512.1, from coordinate 2,005 downwards.
GTTTGAATCTAAGCGAAGGAGAGTCAAATGAGGTTGTACAGCGCATGCACCTTCATGGTGTAAATTGTTATGAATATGAACTGATGGATTTCCACTTTCAGGAGATGCCAACAGCAGGTGAGTTGCAAAGTCACTTAGCAAAACTGCCAGGAGCGTATACTGTCAGAGTTTTCATAAAAGATGAGTCGAAATCAGCAACTCAATCGGTCATAGAAAGTGTTAGGAGTATCAGTGAGAATGTCTATCACGCAGGTATAGTGCTTTTGGTTGGTGATGGTGAACTAAGAGAAACGTTGGAAAAGGAGTTTAACTGGGCGAAGGTTATGGAGATGGGTGCACACAATGATAGCAAATATCATCAGCCTGTTTTTTTGCCAACGCCCTATGCAATTACGCTTGCCAGAGAAAACAACTTGTTTCATCACGGTCGTGTAACTGTTGTATTCAAAGGCTCGACTGTATCCATTCATGATCATCAGCAATACAATGTTCCAAAACATGAAATTGAAGTATGCAAAGCCTGCGAGTTTAGAGAGATATGTTATGATGACAGGGTTCCTTTAACTCATGATCAAAAATATTACTACGAAACAGAGTGCGCCTATGATCCGATTGCTGGCAAGTGGAATGAGTAACAAAGACCAGCCGTTGTAGGTGTTCCCACGGATAACTTTGCATTTCAACAGGAACCTCAAACACTGTCTATAGCTGTCCGCTATGAGAACCTTTGATTGAAAATGAAGGTGAAAGATCCATCAAACTACTGTATTGTAAAGTGGAAATCTCTAATTTTTTCTTCGAATATTAAAATTTTTATTCTTTCATTAAATATTTTTTTTATTGCTGTGATTATAAGTGTAACTACCTGTAAATCAATTTTATAAGTATTGTTTGGCTCTCATTTTTGGATGGGATTTGATCATAAATTTGAAAGTCTGTCAGAAATTCCGCGCAACCAATTCAATCATGTCTTCCGTCATTGATCCAACAAATAAAATTCTTCCTGCTCAATCGGAAGATAACAATGAAACAAAATAGAATAAGGATATGATGAATCAAAGATTTTTGAAGGGGTTGACTATGCCCTTTTTAATGCTAGTTTTCGCTTTAGTGCTTGCTAGTTGTGGTGAAGATGACGGTGCAGATTTACCGGAGATTAACGCCGGGAATGTTACCCTGACTGAGAATGCTACGCTGGGCAATATTTTGACTGACGGTAATGGCGTAACGCTTTATTTCTTTTCAAATGATGCAGATGGACAAAGTGCGTGTAGTGGCGGATGCCTTGATGCATGGCCGGTTTTCTATGCGGCGGATTTACAGGTAGGTGCCGGGTTAGACATCAACGATTTCGATGTAATTACCGGAACAGATGGCAATAATCAAACGACTTACAAAGGTTGGCCATTGTACTACTTTGCGCCAAACGGTGATGCAGTAATTGAAGCAGCTGGAGCAACAGCTGGAGAAGGTGTTGGGAATGTATGGTTTGTAGCAAAACCTGACTATACCGTTATGTTAGCTTCAGGTCAGTTAACAGGACTTGATGATGTCAACTACACTGGCGATTATGAGCCGGGAGAAGGACAAACAAGCTATTTCGTAGATGCGGAAGGAAATACCATCTATATTTTCACACCGGATTTTAATGGTGTCAACACTTTTACAGCTGAAGATTTCTCTAACAACAGCGTATGGCCGATCTATGAAACGACATTGGATCAGATACCTTCTACGCTCAATCGTGGCGATTTTGCTACGATCACTGTAGGTGACAGAACTCAACTGACTTACAAAGGATGGCCATTGTATTTCTTCGGAAATGATCAGGGAAGAGGTGAAACAAAAGGTGTCAGTGTTCCTGCTCCGGGTGTTTGGCCTGTTGCAACCGGCTCATTGGAAACAGCTTTAAGCCCTGATGTACAGTTAAAAGAAGTAGGTGATGTTGGTACGGTAATGACAGATGCTCAGGGAAGAACACTTTATTTCTTTACCAGAGATGTTA
>JBCBHL010000511.1:0-4119 GCA_038525605.1 Bacteroidota bacterium | reverse complement strand
ATGGCTACTTCACTGCTACTGGCATTAAAAGCAGGTGCATCCATTTTGATTGGTAATGCCTTGCTTACTTCCCAGCTAACCAACGGCTCAAGCAGTTCATTGCATAAATCGATTCTGATGTTTCTTTTGTCAGCAGACTGCAACCACTCGAACAGGTATTTCCTGTTTTGAGAGATTCCCCTCCTCAACGTGACATTGATTGGCTTTCGCTGTGTTCTGATGAGGTGATCGCCAGTCATCCAACTCATACCATGTCTGTAGTGTAAATGATCATAGTCGATCATTAAACCGGAAACTTCGGAAAATGAGACCACTTCATTTTCGCCAATAATCACCATGTAATTGTATACAGGTAGCGGGTAATCCTGAACTATCGTTGCTTTGTCAGTAGCCATCGAAATTGTATTTAGAATGTATCAAAAACGCAGAAAAGAAGAAGCCTAAGCTTCTTCCATAGTTACTCTTAGCGCAACTAACTCCATCGACTCAATCGCCACTTCACTGGAACTTGCATCAAAAGAAGGACCTGTAAGCTTTGTAGGAAATGCGTCTATCACTGTCCAGCTTACCACTGTATTTCCATTCTCATCCAGTAAATGCACCACAATGTCTTTCTTGTCGATTCTGTTGAGTTGGATATCATTGATCCAACTGTAGAAGACAGGAATACTTTTCCCGTTTACATACCCTTTCTCAAGCGTCACCGTTACCTGCTGAATCTGCCCTGGCATATACATGATATTTGGACCAGCTTTGCCACTGGTTACAAAACTTTCTTTGTAAGTAATTGTCTCAAATCCGAGATCAAGTCCGGATACTTTCGAAAAACTGGCGGATACGCCATCGATATCCACCCGGTAATTGTATATTGGCAGTGGATAATCAGTTCTTATTTGTTCTTTCGTTAAAGCCATTGTATTAAGTTTCTTTTAAGATTATTCAGATTAAGACTCTTGCAATTTGTGCGAGAATTTGAGGATGATAAACTCAGCGGGTCTTGAAGCTGCCAGACCGATTTCGAAGATCATTTTCCCCTCCAGGATGTCCTGCTGGGTCATAGTTTTACCAAGTCCCACATTCACGAAATATGCCTGATCTTCTGTAGAGCCTGCTAAACCTCCTTGCTGCCAAATTCCATATAAAAAGCTCTGGATCATTGCTTTTACCTTTAACCAGGTAACTGCATCATTTGCTTCAAATACAGCAAACTGAGTAGATTTCTTAACTGATTCTTCGATCATGTTAAAAAGACGTCTAACGTTTATGTAACGCCACTCATTGCTGTTTCCATCAAGTGTTCTCGCACCCCACACCAGTGTGCCTTTGCCTACAAAACTTCTGATCGCATTGATCGATTTACCACCAAAGTCATTGTCGATGTTCAGGCTTTCCTGACCCTTATCCGATATCCTGGTAACCGGACCAAGCACTGAGTTCAGACTCACATTGGCAGGAGCTTTCCATACACCTCTTTCGCGATCGGTCTTAGAATATACACCAGCTATAGCTGCGCTTGGTGGCAATACCACTCGTTTTTTGGCAACTTCATTCGCAATTCTGGCATACAATTGTGTACCTCTGATATCAGCCAAAGTAAATGTGTTGTCTGCAGATGAAACAAGCTCTATTTGTGTAGTGGAAAATTCTACCACCGCACTTGCATCCAGCACTGTGATACTAAAACCTCCTTTATCTCCGGAAAATGAATCCCATGCGGTCTTCAGGTCAGCAGCCGAAATGCCTTCATCACCGACAGCTGCTATGGTCAGTACTGAGCCTGATACTGAAAATGACAATGAATCACCTGCTGATCCTTTGGTGATTTTAAGCTTAGCAACCGAATCGTCTTTTCTTCGGGTTACTTTGATTGCATCTCCAACTACTGCCTCTACGATCTCAATAGAACTTGAACCGGAAATTACAATATCCTCGTCATTGTAAGCATAATTGATCGTTGTTTGCAGGTAAGGTGTATAGGCAGCTCCATATTTAAGATATTCAGTCCCAACACCAGTTCTGAAATCTTCTATTTCAGCGCCATTCTGTACGTCAAGAATACAGAACCTGTCTTTTAACTCGCCACATTGAGCAAGCGCCTGTTTACAAACTTCATAATAAAGCGAATTTTTAAGAGATGTAGCTTCTCCTAACACAATTAAGGTGGGCTCATCTTCTACGCTTAGTGCTCCCAGTCCTTTTAAAAATGTATTTTCATCAGTAATTGTACTGTAGTTTCCGAGTGAAACAATGTAGCACTCACCTCCACCGTTTTTGAAGTAATGATCAACTGAGTGATACAGTTTATGCTCCGGTGCAGTTACCGTTACCTCCTCAATTGTATTTTGAGCGTTCATAGTGACGTTGAAGGAAGCAGTTTTCGGACCGCCAAACAACTCCTGATATTCCAGAAGTGTGGATACTTTAATAGCTGAAAACTCCAGGCTACTCCCATCTTTAGAGGTTTTTTCGGTACAACCGATAAAAGCTGGAATCGCTGTTGAACTTGCTGCTACCGAAGGTGGCAATACAGGTATTTCTTCCGTGTAAACACCCGGCGTTGAATAATTATTCATGTTCGTAGTATATTAACTGTTAAACTTTGTTATTTAAATTAAGTATCTGGATACCCTGTCTCCCCAGTTCCGGATTTGGCAGGCTTATCGAGTGATCGTTGGTTTTCTGACTAAGCTTCAGGTCTTTTAAAGGCCTTTTGCTGTACGGGATCGATTTATCTGACTGAAAGCCAATAACATCGGAATCAGGAAACTTCATCTTTAAAGTATTGGCAATCGAATCATTTTCGATATTTATCTCTGCAAAAGAATGCTCTTTTTCCCTGCTGCTGATCTCAAATTCTGCTTCTTCATTGTTGTGTATAAAATAATATTTCCATACAACGGTTTTGTTATCGAAAACTACCTCATAGTTAGGTGGCTGTAAGTTTTCAGTCTCTAACAGGTTTAACAGGTCGACTGTTAGTACACCTATCGATTTAAATCCTTTGAATGTGTCCTGATGAATTGTAGATTCGATTTTCAACTCAGAAGATTCTACCGACATTCCTCTGTTGGTAAAATGTAGAACCTCATTTTTTTGATCCGTCTTTAAGTCCGTGACGTGGATAAAAGCAGCTTTGGTCGGGTAAATAATAAATTTGCATTCCTTTAATTGCTTCAGTTTTTGGAAAAAACGATCATCGTACGAAACTGGTGCAACCACTTGAAAACCTGAGCTGCCCGATTTGGTGATGACATTAAAAGACTTCATCAGCCTTTCGGTTCTTGAATCGGGATATATTTCTATATCCATCCGCTGATCCTCATAATAAGGATGCTTTATTGTTATTCGAAAAAGTTCTTTATATCTCATTGTTGCATACACTTATTTACACAAATGACCTGCCTGCAGGACCATGCATAAGATTTTGCTGATACGCTACTTGAGAGTGTGTGTGAGTTTTAGACTTTCCTTCCGCAGAAAATCTATTTATTATATACTGTGGTAATAACTTCTTCCGTTTGCTTACCGGCAAACTGAATGCTTTCATCATCGTCATTGAAAGACAATAGCCGGATTCTGTAAAGAACCGATGGCAGATAAGAAGTATTCAAAGAGTGCCAAACCTGATTTTGCTCCTCCAGGGGAATCGATATCAATTCTATTATGAGTTTTTCTATCAGCCCCTCTTGTAGCTGAGGCGCATTCTCCGGGGTAAAAATTCTATTTGCCTGAAAAAACTTAATGACATAAGACAATGACCTGAGTGCCTGATCATAATCTGTAAAGTTTGATACAAATAGCACCAGCAACTCTATTCTAATCTCCGGATTGAATCTGGTACGAATACCATTATTTATAATTCCTTGATGCTGATCTGCATTTCTAAACTTTCGATCCTCAGATACATTAATCAAAAACGGCGTGACTGTATTTACTGGAAAGACACCCTGGTTACTCCCATCTGAAGCGATGTAATTCACCATCTGCCTTTCAGAATCAATTTTCGTACTCAGGTACTGATTGAGTTTATCCTTCAGGATGCTTATTGTGGTATGAATCATTTGCCTAACTTGTTAATCTTGTTTTCCAAAATTATTACGATTCAAATCCTACCACTAT
>JBCBHL010000510.1:0-4141 GCA_038525605.1 Bacteroidota bacterium | reverse complement strand
CAATTGCAAGATCCTTTGTAGTTCCCGAACCCTTCAAAGAAAAGATTCCGGTTTGTCCCTGCCATTGTGATCTCAGCCCATAAGCAGGTACTTTGGTAGTACTTCCCGGAAAAGTGACAGGCTGCCCTATTCCAATCCACTGAGCGCTGGAAGCGAAAGACCCAAACGATCCAGCTTCGCTGTGCCCAAGTAAACGTCCCGTACTATTAGTGGAGAAGAAGTTCAAAAGATTCCCATCGGGTTTCCCGATTGTCTGAGCCTGAGCATCCTGTGGCAACACAGCAAATAACCCAGCAACCAAAAACAGAATTAGTAATTGTTTTGTTTTCATAGCTATTAAAGTTTAATCTTTTAGTAATTAATATTAACTAGTAACTCATATTGCACATAACTGTTTAGTAGATCCATTTGCTACTTTGTAAATGGAAGTCATTTGAACTTTCCTTCATAGTCTTCCACGCATCATAACAGGAAATTTTGAGTAGACGAAATTGTTAATCAAATCTGATTGCCTATTTTTAAGAAAATTATCAATTGAAATAAAATGCAACAAGACCCAACAGAACACATTGCCAAATTACTGATGACCAAGTCTGGCGTGAAGCAAGTGACTTACAGAAATGTATGTCAGGTATTTAAATCCTTACGCAGACAGGCAATCGACCTGATCAATGAGATCAATTCAAAGACTGATTCCAAAGACGAAGACATCATTCTCTCGGTAAATGAAATCAGCGATCAGGAATTTCACGTGAAAGTCGCTGGCGACTTATTGGTGTTTTTCCTCCATACCAACGTCGTTTCCCTTACCGATGAATATGCCTACAATAAAAGTGAATATATCACTGAAAACCCTGCCCGAAGGTATTTAGGACAGATCAATGTATATAACTTCATGGCAGATTCATTTAAGTTCAACAGAATGCATGATCCGGGTTATTTACTGGCAAGATTGATGGTCAATTTTGAAAACAGGTTTATTGTGGAAGGAGACAGGCAGATTCATTTCTTGTTTCAAAATGTTTCGGAAAAACCCGTCAGCACAGCAGATTTGAGCATCCTGATTCAATTGATTATTACGCAAGCTATAGAAAATGATTTGGTAGCTCCACCATTTCAGAAAATTCGCGGCATTACCCTTCAGCAAAAACTGGCTAAAACTGAAATAATGGGCGGTGGTAATAAAATAGGCTTTCAGATGAGTTCACAACAGGATGTGGAATAACATCAGCTTATAATGATGAACTTATTAGCACAAAGTAATTGAATCTTAACAATTCGATGGGCAATTAAAGAGAATGGAAACCGACTACTTGATCTTTCGTTTCCATTCTCCATATTAGGGTAAAACCTGCTTATATCTCCTCCAAATATTTTGGGATCCAATTTCTGAACTCACTGGTAATAGCTCCATGTAAATCTGAGTTGCTTTCATTTATAATCTTTCTGCCATCTATCTCAAAAACAGGAGTCATCTCACCCATAGTACCGGAAGTAAATACCTCATCGGCACTGTAAAACTCTGTTAAACTTAAATTCTTCTCGTAAACCTCTATTCCCAATGATCTGGCAATTTCGATCACCAAACCTCGGGTAATTCCGTGCAGGCAGGCATTGGCAAATGGCGTATAAAGTATCCCATTTTTTACCATAAACAGGTTCACATCGTTCAATTCGGCCACAAAACCTCTTTCATCCAGCATCACGGCGGCATCTACGTCAGCAATATTCGCCTGTATTTTCGCGAGGATATTATTCAACAAATTGGCATGATGAATCTTAGAATCAAGAAACTCGGGAGAATTCCTTCGGATGTGAGAAGTGATCACCTTGATCCCTTGCTTATTATCATAAACGAGCGGTTTCCACTCTGCTAAAACTATCAGAGTACACCCTTTTTGATTAAGCCTCGGGTCCATTCCGGATGTAACTTTCTCTCCTCTGGTAAGCGTAAGCCTGATATGCGTTTCGTCGGTCATCCCGTTGGCCTTCAGCGTATCTTTCACAGCCTTTTTTATAAAAGCTCTGTCGGGTATCTGTTCAAAAGCCAATGTATGAGCAGAGTGGATCATTCTATTGATGTGTTTATCGAGACAAAATATACCTCCATTATATACTCTCAGCCCTTCCCAAACTGCATCTCCTCCCTGCACAGAACTATCAAATACAGAAACCTTTGCATCATCTCTATGAACGATTTTGTCTCCTACAAAAACCTGTAGGTCTTTATTTTTGGGGTTATACTTCTGCAGCATACTTTATCGATTTTGGGTGTAGTTTGTTGTAGTAAATAATCGCTTCATCATATAACGGTTGCAAGTGCGTCGGAAGCTCATCCGTTCTTTTGCGGGGTTTTCCGAATCCAGTAGATTTATGAACATTTTCATACCAGTATTTTGCCCAAACACCATCTTCTTCACGCGCCCCCGCATTCCAGGAAAGCATATTTCTGTCCATAGGAATTCCTAATGCCTGACAAAGCTTTTCTAAAATCACTTCAGGAGACTTTAGCACTTCGTTTGAATCCATTACTGTTACATGATTTTCCAAACTACTGAATAACTCAAATGATTTCTTTAACCCAATGTCTCTGATTGTTGGGTTTTTGATCACTTTATTGAAAGAGATAATCAATTCTCTTGGGTCCCGAATCAGAAATACGTTCGTCCAGCTATTTAAAAATGACAAATCATCCATGATAAGGTGGTGAGCCATGTTTTTCACAAATACGTATTGATGTTGCTTGTTTAAAGCCTCAATATTTTCAAGCACCTCCCGATAATCGACAGGCATGGATTGAATGACCTCCTCTCCTCCGGGGTGTTCGACATTCGTCTGGGTGAGGTAATAAGCATATAATGGTTCATCTACAACCTTTGTATCGGCTCGTTGTGCAAATGAATACATGAGGGCGGTAGAAATATTTCTTGGACCGGCAATCAGGTTAATAATCACAGCTCAAATAGTGTTTCATAGTCTTTTTCACTGGCCTTGATGACCTCCATCGCTTTCTCCCTGCCGTAAACCTCAGCAATTTCGACATTGGCAATTTCCTCTCCCGGGATTTGCTTATAGGTCAGAAAATAGTGCTTCAGCCGATCGATCAAAGTAGGAGGGCAATCCTCGATGCTATTAAAACCTGAAAAAACTTCATCACCTTTAAGAATGGCAATGATTTTGTCGTCAGCCTCACCTTTATCTATCATTCGCAATCCTCCAATCGGTATGGCAGGCACAATCAGGTAGCCCTGTGCGATGTTTCTTTCTGTTAAAACGCAGATATCCACAGGATCCGTATCACCAGCTATCCCCTCTTTTCCTGTCTGATCCATACAAATCTGCGCAACCCGATCCCCACAATAGGTTCTGGGAACAAACCCATAAAGCGCAGGGACTATGTTGGAAAATTTCTGAGGTCTGTCTACCATCAGAAAACCGCTTTCCTTGTCGATTTCATACTTGACAGAATCAACCGGTGTCATCTCTATGAAGGCATTTAAATACACATCTTCTTTCTGCCAGGCTTTAACGCCATGCCAGGGGTGTGGCAATGATTGTGGCGGGCTTATCTTATTCATGGGAGTTAAATTAGAATTTTAGGCATAATAATCAAATTTTTAGAATTATTCAGAAACCTATCAGTATTTAAGTGGTCTTTAGATCAAAGGCGTTGCGAAGAAACTTCAAATGGAAAGACATCGTGACAATCAATAGCCTAATACCTTCGGGCAGGCCATGTCATTTTCTGTAGCGCTTCAAATAGATCTTATAAAAAAACATTGATATAAATGAAGACATTTAAAATAACATATTTACTGCTTCTGCTACCACTGCTGGGGTTTGGCCAGTCACCGACAAAAATTGGCGACTTTGAAAAAATAATTGTGAGCCCTCACATCAATCTGGTTTTGATAAAAGGCAATGAATCTACGGTTAGAATTGAGTCTGCCAATATCGACGACCGCAAGATCAACGTCGAGACCGATAATAACGTCTTAAGTATTTTCCTCGATGGTGCCAGATACCATAACAAATATGAAAAATACGAAAGGTATGATAAAAACTATAGAGGCAAATGGAAGGAAGACATTTATAAAAATGCAGAAGTAACGGCATATGTCACCTATAGATTCCTTAAAAG
>JBCBHL010000509.1:0-4191 GCA_038525605.1 Bacteroidota bacterium | reverse complement strand
AAGGTGTTTTGTAATAACTGTTTTGTAGTTCACCCCGTTTCTAAAGGGGCAGGACCTGTCTTAGCGCGTTTGCAGGCCGAAGCAACGATGAAGCATTTTTCGGATCCGGACTTATGGATGATTTCAGATGTTTTAGAGGGTCAGTCGATGCAACAGCTGCTTACCCGTGCAGGAGGAGTGGATCTTACCGAAGCCCTCGGAAACCAGGAAACCATCCACCGAGAAAAACTGATGGCCATCCGTTTAGGCTCATTGCTTCAGCACCCTTTGTTTTCTCGCTGAACAGGTTTAGAAACGTGAGGAGTCGATTGATTCCAAAGCTCTGTAAAGACTTCATTCATCAGATGAGTGAAAGGGGATTGCTGCAAAAGCAGAGAAAGAATCTGACCCTTGATGCGGGTCATGACCAGAAAGGCGTTTGGGTGGACCATCAACTCAAAGGGAAAGGGGTAATCAGCATTAAAGATACGGGTTTCCCGATTTGCAGAGCTGTCTTTGAGCTGTAATCTGATGGTATTCGGTTGAAAAGTGGCCAGGCATCGAATCTTAATCTTTTTTTCCATTCGTTTTTTTACACAAAAGTCAATGATTTGCTGTCTGGCTTCGTATTCCTGGTCATCAACGGCGTGAACCAGATTAAGCAGTTCGGCCTCATCTGGGATGAGTTCAAAAAAGGTCTCATACGCTTTTAATGCTTCTTTTACATTGCTGTGAAATTGAGGTTGAAGGCGAGAGATTTCGGGGTAAATCGAAAGGAGTAGGGCTTCACTGTTTTGTTTCAAAACCTCTTGCTCATGAGACTTTTCTGCCTGCAGACGGGCAATGACTTCTACCGGAGGTTTTGGCTCATAATAGTTTGTATTGCCTTTTGTACGGCAACTGGCGAACCCCTTTTGAAGCAGCTTCTGCAAATGATGACGAGTGAAGTGTCTGGATTGATTGATCTGACAAGCCAACTGAGAGGCGGAGGCCTTCTTGAAAGACCAAAGCGATTGATACAATTTGGCTTCAGGTGGTGTCAGACCGATGAGGTGTAGAAAATCGAGCATGGTTTACCGGGTAAGGATACGGCGGGCAACCATTTAACGAATGGTTGTTTAAATTATCAGAAAAACTCATGAAAAGTCAATTGATTTCACTTTTCTTGGGAACAATCGTTGACATATTCTGAACCATCGATGCATCCATCAAAATGCTATGGAGGGGTTCTTGCATCAGAATCAAGTCGTTGCTTGAGATTCGTTTTGTGATTCCCCTGAGTACGCGGTAATAAAGGTCCTCATCGATCTTTATTTCATGGAGCGTTGCGTCAAAAACCCATTGCCTATGCTTTCTGTCAAAGAGAGCTTGTTTGAATGTATAAGAAGAGGGAAAGGCTTTACGAATTGATGCTGGATCGGATGCTTTCAGTGATGAGAGTAATTCATTCACCGAAATCTTCATTGAATCCGCATTGGGGTTTAAGAGCCTTTTTTTGACTTCATACTTGAGCTTTTCAAATAGGTTTGGATCCATATTGGGTAGGGTCATTGGAAATCGTCTTCAAAATGAAGGATAAACCCTTTTATTGCCAGCATAAAGTGCGTTCAGCGAATACGCATCAAGCCTTATTTTCTATCAGAATGACCTGGAGAACCAGTTCGTTGACTGCGTATGAATTGCACGCTTTTTATTGAATATCTTCGTTATTTTCACAAAAGAGGGGTGCGATAAAACCCCTTTATCTTATCATTGACGGCCAAAATTCAAGGATTTGCCCCAATGGGTTCCTCCCTGATTTTTGACCTGTTGTTCAATGATAAGGAGTTGTTGTTTTATCAATAACCCCCCTTGATATGATGGAAAATACCTTTTATTCAAAGATCGCTTCAATGGCTCGACCTTTTCTCAATGACTATCCCTGTCGTCAATCAGGTGAAGTACAGGGTGCATGGCTTTTCTGTAAAGAAGTTCAGTGGAAACGGCGAGATGCTATCAAAGCCTTACGTGAAACTCGTTCAATAGGTGAACTTCGGGAAGTTGTCTATGAAGGGTTACTGGAGTTTTACCGGGTTTATGCAGAGCGCAATTCAACCTTTGAGGAATTCGCTGATGATGTGAACACATTGGGAGGAAGTATGGGAGACTGGTGGGTTAAAACCTCAGAAGATAAAGCGAAAGTCTCCACTTCCGGATTCCACCGCTTTTGTCAGTATTCGCTGAAGGAAATCTGGGATGATTTGAGAGGTGAGCAGTTGACCCTCTTTTGAGGTTGGCTGACTTTATCTTTCGTATGAAAAAAGGTATAATAAAAACAGACTATTAATTTGTATTTATGCCTTCTGCTCTTGATGACAAATTGGCTCTTCTGAGAAAGCATCTTAACCAACTCAAAGCCGATTATCCTATCGGAAAAATTGGTATTTTTGGTTCCTATGCAAAAGGTCGGCAAACCTCATCCAGTGATTTGGATATTTTGATTGAGTTCTCGGATCGAGTCACGTTGTTCCGGATGGGAGGCTTACAACAAGAGCTATCAAAGCTTTTTGGTATGTCCGTTGACCTGGTGCCAGAAGATTCGATTAAGCCTTTGATACGAGAAGAGATTATTAATTCAGTCGTTTATGCCTAGAAAACTTTTGCTATATCTCGATGATATTTTGACCGCCATTCATCAGATCCAAACTGAGACTCAATCCATGGACTTTGAAACCTTCAAAGCCAACCAGACGGTGATCAACAGTGTGATGTGGGGATTTCAGGTCATTGGGGAAGCAACTAAGGCTATTCCTAATGAAAAAACAGAGATTTGGAAGGAAATAAAGGTCAGTGAGGTGATTGGATTCCGAAATATATTGGTGCACTATTATTACGGCATTCAATTGGTTCGGGTTTGGGATACTATTCAAGAAAGCCTTCCTATTTTGAAGACTTATATTGAATTGATGATTGCAGAAGAAGGTTAGCTTGGGATTTTGTTATTGCATGTGCAATACCGTATTGATGACTTGAACCAAAATGATATTTTTTACAAATGAGAAATGAATGTGAATTAACATTATCGAACTAATAAGATATATGAAATATGGTATAAAATTACAATTCATGTGATTTATTTTTGATAATGAAAAATCATTATCAAAAATAAATGGCTAAATTAATATTTTTTTAACCACTTGACACACACCTATAATCTTGTTATTTCCATAATATGGTCAAAAATCTGTATTAAGGGGAGTTTTATCTATGAAACCTTATCTATTGGCATTTGTTGCCCTTATTCTCGTGGGCTGCTTTCACTCTGAGAATGATAAAAAGACTTTGAACAGCACAAAGAAAGAGCTGAGAGTAAGCCCAAAAGCTCTTCTTAAGAGGAAAATTTATCGTAGTCGTCGGAAAAGCTGTTTACGATCCTCTGGCTTGCCCAAAGTCGGAAATCAAATTTCTTTTGAAGTGAATAACACATGTGCAAAGAGAGAAGATTGCAACTTAATAGTTTATTATACTTGTGGTTCAAACGGGATGACTAGATCTACCTCTATACCCATCGGTGGAATGAATAATAACTCAAAAAAAATCCTAAAAAAGAACATAACAGATTGCAAAAGAATGAGAATTCGTTCGAAGTTTGTGTCCTGTAAATGATTTCGCAAAATATAAAAGAAAAAACCTCCATTATTTACAAAGGAGTTAGTCTCATGAGTAAAAAAATTTCGCTTTTCGTCATTTTTTTTGCGCTTGGCATGTTGAATAACATTGCGTTTGCTGATCCACTCCAGATCTCTTGGGATGGTGATCCACCTGCACCATTTAATAAAAGCTTCATCCAGAATCCACAAAGTTTTGTCAGTCTGTTTGGTGTAGACCTCGATTCACCTCCAGATAAGTTAGACGTCCTAACTTCTTACCTCATCTCTCGCTCCAATGGAGGAAGCACTGTTTATTGGTCTTCCAAAAAGAGTGTTCCTTCTGCAATCACTACAAAAATACCTGCTCCGAATGGTGTGAGCGACGTTTTAATTGTTTTGCAAGAATTGGCTGAAGTATACGGTATAACTGATGTCAATCAAGAGCTTGAAGTGCGTGTACAGACATTCGATAACTTTAGCGATATTGATCGTCTTTTTCCTCCCAATCAATACATTGTATTTCAACATGTCTGTAAATTCTCGGATGGAACGCAGGTCGATGTTGAAAATTTGGAATTTTCAA
>JBCBHL010000508.1:0-4212 GCA_038525605.1 Bacteroidota bacterium | reverse complement strand
CCGAACAAGCTCGGACGGGAGATTTCCATATTTCCGATGAGGCTCAAGCGGGAGATTTTCAAATTTCCAGAGAGGTACAAACTGGAGGTTTTCGTATTTTCGGAGAAGCCCAAACGGGAGATTTTCGTATTTTCGGTGAAGCTCAAGTCGGATATTTTAGTATTTATGGAAGAGTACAAACCAGAAATTTTCATATTTCCGGAGAAGCCCAAACGGGAGATTTTCGTATTTTCGGTGAAGCTCAATCGGAAGGTTTTTATTTTTCCGGAGAAGTCCAAACAGGAGTCTTCTTCATTTCTGAAAGAGCAGTTATGTATCCAAGGCGATCCGAGACTCAAAAGCATATCTATATCTTGTCAATCACTAAATTATGTAAAACTAGAAGGGGGCAAGGTTGTTGAGCAGTTTCGTATTTCTAATACAATAGTAGATTCCTTTGTCTTAGATGGGGTGCGAAAAAGTTTCTCAGGAAAAATGTACTTGCGAGAACCAGGAATTCGCTTCCTGATCTTCAGCAACTATACTGGTTCTGATCTGGTGCAAATCAGCAGTTTGAAGAAGCATGAAGACCTGGGTTATCTGGAATTTACCAACAGTAGTTTTAAGGAACTGGAATTGATTGGAAATCGGTTTGATCAATTTGACTTCATTGTATTTAAAAATAGTAATATTCGAAATGCATTTGTAGCAGAGACAGTATTTCCAAAACATGTTCAGATGCCCTATCCCTTGAAAGAGCCCGATGAAAGATATGTAAAAAAGGAAGAAAGTGTTCTTCAGAAAAAATTACTTTCTGAACAATTAAAGGTTATACATAGAAATCAGGGAAATTACACAACTGCTTTAAGATATCAAGCCAATGAATTAAATATGCATTACAAGCAGTTGAATTGGCAAGGTGATTTCCGTGATAAGGCTACCTTATTTTTTCACAAATACACGACTAATTTTGGCCAAGACTGGATACGCGGATCTGCAATCTTGTTGGTGGTTTCCTGGATTCTCTATTCTGTTCTTTTGCTTTCCACTGAAAAAGTAAATTTAGGGCAAAAGGTATCAGGTAGTGAGTGGAATGGCTTTGTGATGAACTTTTTCGAATTTATTAATCCAACTAACAGCCTACTTAGGAGATGGGATTATATTTATGAGTTAGAAGGGATTAAACCTGGCGAAACAGAAAAGCAACTTTGTTGGTACATAGCTGCTTTGTTGTATTTTAGTAAATTCATTATTATCACTTTAACCTATCAGATAATTCAGGCATTTCGGAAGTTTGGAAAGGGATAAAGCCGTGCATTTCGAAAATTGCCAGGGTTTTGCTCCTCTTCTTGGGCTCGAATAGCGTTGGCTACCCAGCAAGCACCCTCTGATTAACCTTCAGATGCTCCAACCAACTGAATTGAGGAGTTGATATAAATTTTCAAAATGACTGTTTAGATCCGGAAAAACGATAGACTTCAAAAAAAAGCCACAAAAAAACCCTGACATTTCGAAAATTGCCAGGGCTTTGCTCCTCTTCTTGGGCTCGAACCAAGGACCCTCTGATTAACAGTCAGATGCTCTAACCAACTGAGCTAAAGAGGAATATTTAATAAACAAACCACAATTTTTACACTGTTTTTTGTTCGTTATTTTCAACTTGTTTGAAAATGGAATGCAATATTAGCACGCTCCTTTTAAATGTACAATAGCTGAGACAGAAAATTTTCATTTTTTTTGAAATTCACCATCAGAATGGATGGTTTAGATTGAAATAAGACATTATGACAGCTTCATTTACGTGAGATATTATGAATTCGGTCATTTTGTCATCTAAAGTGCTCGAAATGACACGATTTATCCGTTGGCACGGATTTTACAATAGTGTTATCGAATTTAATCAATTACAAACTTTAAAAATTTAAATAAAATGGCTTTAGTAAGATATAATCATAATAACTACACTCCGGTAACATTTAGCAACATCGTTGATAAGTTTTTTAACGATAGCTTCTTTTCACCGGAAACATCAGCATTTACTCCTAAAGTGGATGTGATCGAATCAAAAGAGAATTTTGAAATCAGATTTTCAATCCCCGGAGTAGATAAAGCAGACATTGAAATCAACCTCGACAAAGGTAAGTTGACAATCAGCGGGGAGAGAAAAATGGAGGAAAAGACCGAAAGCAGAAATTACAGATCTGTAGAAAACACTTACGGTAAATTTACCAGGTCTTTCTACCTGCCGGAAAATATCAATGAAGAGAAAATAGAGGCAGCTCACGTAAATGGTATCCTGAGTATCATTGTGCCGAAAGAAGAGCCTAAAGACACTTCGAAAAATATTGAAATCAAATAATATAGTGAGTTGTTTTGATTAATTGTGAGTACGCCGGTTAGTGGAGAGTTTTGAAAACCACTTTGGCGAAGTGAGTAGAAGAAAGGTGTCTGAACTTTCAGGCACCTTTTTAGGTTATTTGTTAAATATTGTTAATACTAAAAACGTCGTATATTGAAAGGGCGTTCAAATAAGCAAATCTAAAACTAGAATGTGTTATGGGTAAAAAACAATTTATTGCCGGGATGACTTTCGCTTCCTTTTTTGGGGCAGTAATCGCGTTGGTATTTTCATATTTTTTCGGACCTACAGAGAAAGTATATGTCCCTGCCAATCCGATTAGTAATCCAGTCAATTTCGCAAAATACAAATTTGACTCATCCAATTTTGTAGTACCCGAAGGTCTGAACTTCATTTATGCCTCTAAGGTGGCAACTCCAGCGGTAGTACATATCAGAACTAAATATGAAAGACAAAGAGCGGTAAGCCCTTTTGATCGATTCTTTGGGAATGATTCAGGGCGAGGCGATCAAAATATGGCACGTGGTGCTGGTAGCGGCGTAATTATCTCTTCGGATGGATATATTGCCACTAATAATCACGTAGTAGAAGGTGCAGCAGAGCTAAAAGTGGTACTGGATGACAACAGGTCTTATGACGCCAAGATTGTCGGTACGGATCCGTCCACTGACCTGGCATTGGTAAAAATAGACGAAGTGAATCTACCTACTATGTCTTATGGAAACTCAGATGGCATTGAAATCGGAGAATGGGTACTGGCAGTTGGTAATCCCTTTGAATTCAGGTCTACCGTGACAGCTGGTATTGTCAGCGCTAAAGGTAGAAACATCAATATCTTGGGAAGAGGTGGTTTGCAAATCGAATCCTTTATCCAAACTGACGCAGCGGTGAATCCTGGAAACAGCGGAGGCGCATTGGTTAATTTGAG
The DNA here is from genome assembly GCA_038525605.1 of Bacteroidota bacterium. GTDB lineage: Bacteria > Bacteroidota > Bacteroidia > Cytophagales > Cyclobacteriaceae > JANSWY01. Next base: position 946 of record JBCBHL010000508.1, on the reverse strand, counting down.
AGGAGAGTTAGTAGGAATCAACACGGCGATAGCTACACAGACAGGCTCTTTTTCAGGTTATTCTTTTGCAGTACCATCCAAATTGGTCAAGAAGGTGATTGAGGACTTAAAAGAGTATGGTGAAGTACAAAGAGCATTGCTTGGGATTATCATCATTGACGTTGATGCAAAAATTGCTGATGATAATGACTTGAATGTACTGAAAGGTATTTTTGTCACAGGCGTTAACAGCGGAAGTGCAGCATCTGAGGCTGGGATGGAAGCTGGGGATGTGATTGTGGCAATTGACGATAAGCCTGTCAGTTCGGTAGCTGAATTACAAGAGACAATAGCAGTGAACCGGCCTGGGGATAAGGTGTCAGTTACTTATATCCGAGATGGTAGAGAATTTCAAACGCAGGCAGAACTTAAAAACACGCTTGGCAGTACTGATATTATAATCGCTAGTAATGCTACTGATGATGGAACATTGTTTTCAGATGTTTCTGACCTTGAAAAGAGGAATCTGAATATCAGTGGTGGAGTTAAAGTGTTAGAGTTGGGTGATGGTAAATGGAAAGAAGCTGGCATTAAAGAAGGTTTTGTCATCACCGAGATAGATAGGAGGAAAATCGATGGTCTCGAAGACTTTAAAAGGATTATTGAATTATATTCCAATGAAGAAGGGGTCCTTATAGAAGGCGTTAACCCCGATGGAAAAGTAAAGTATTATGGTATTGACTGGTAACAGTTAATAAAGTGTGAGTAGTTTTAAAAAGAGTTGTCAATCGGCAACTCTTTTTTTGTATGCAATTTTTGTCACGTAATCTTGAGTACTTGCACTTTGTAGAGATAACAATTATTTACTTCACTAAAAAAAGCATGTACACAATTACAAACGAGATTAAACTTTTTGTCTTTCATAAAATTCCTTTCTTATTGATAAGATGAACAAAGAATTGATCAA
>JBCBHL010000507.1:0-4249 GCA_038525605.1 Bacteroidota bacterium | reverse complement strand
CGCCTTCAAACGATGCAAGAGCTTGCTGTAAGCCTAAAAGTTGACGTACTTACGATAAGTAATGTCGTGATAAGATCTTAAGGCGTAGTTGTTCGTCGCTGGGAAAGTAAGGGGTATACAAGGAAAATATACGCTATATTGCGTGTATACGTATGTTAGGTGCAACGAGTAAAAAAACTATCTTCATAGAAATTTAATTCCTTATGGTAAAAGAAGAAGTAAAAAACCTTGGTCAATTTGATGAAATTGTAAAAGTTTCTCTTTCTAACGAGTTGGTACAATTATTATCCGATCAACTTTATTCTTCACCACTTAAAGCTATTGAGGAATTAGTTGTAAATAGCTATGATGCTCATGCAAAACAATGTATTCTTTATGTTCCGAGCCTGTCTGATGGTTTATTTGCTGACAAACGTGTTATAGTTTATGATGATGGGCACGGGATGGACGCTAAAGGACTTCATGACCTTTGGAGAATCGGAAGAAGTACTAAAACTGGTAAAAGATCTGAAAATAAGGCGTCCAGAAAATTGATTGGTAAATTTGGTATAGGAAAATTAGCAACATATTCGATATCTAATCAAATAACATATTTTTCAAAAGCTAGTGATGGCGTGATTAGATCAGTGTCATTAAATTACAATGATTTTGAGTCTAATCCTACAGGTGTAGGGGCTCCTGTCGAATTACCTATGTTGATTATTGACGATGAAGAGAAATTTTATTCTTCAGATTCATTGAAGGTCATATCGAATAACCTTGAAAATGATATTGATTCAGGTTTTCGAAACAAGGATACTTGGACGATTGTAATTCTTGAAAATTTAAAGCAAAAAACTCTTGATCTTCAACTAGGACGATTGAAATGGGTATTGGCAACAGCTATGCCAATAACAAAAGATTTTACGTTGTACTTAGGAAGTACTGAAATTCAATCAAGTAAGTCTCAAATTCCTAAGGTCGTAGAGTTTAAAATAACTGATATTCCTCAAGGTCGTATAGATAAGCTTAATAAAAAATCTAAGCAAAATTGGAAATTTGAAGATGGTAAACTTGTAAGCGACCTCTTTAGAGATGGTATAACTGCTGAGGTATTCATAACGGAAAAGCCTATTAGTGAGGGTAAATCATCAGACCTTTCAAGAAGTAACGGTTTCTTTGTAAGAGTTCGGGAAAGACTTGTCAATTTAATTGATAAAGACTTTGGACTTTCACTTTCGTCAGCAGAAACGTCAGCAAGATTTCGTGCTGAAGTATATGCAGATGATTTAGATAAGGTTATAACAGCTCCACGGGAAGGTGTAGAATCTTCTGATTTGAAAGAACGTTTTCAAGAAGTTTTAGAAGTAATTTATCTTCATGCTCGTGGGCTGTACGAAGAATACAAGGCAGAGCAAAACAGAGAATTTGAAAGAAATAAAGAAGGTAATCGTCAACATGTTTTTCCAGAACTAGTAGAGAAACCTATTGCAGATGTCATTTCTATTGACAACACCAAGGAAGATGGTACCGAAGCTGATGACTCATGGTTCTACTTTGAAAAGCCGAACTTCGACGATAGTAGGAAAATCGCCCTTCGTTTGTATGATAGCCCTCGAAAAAAATATAAGTATAGTTATCAAGGATTTGGCCGTTCAAATAGATTAGTAAAGTATGATCCTGGGACATCGGAGTTTGAAATAAATTCTGATCATGATCTTGTGGCAGCTTATTCTGACGATGCTAGATCCAGAACGTTATTAGAGGATCTCGTTACTGCTGAAGCTCTTCTAGAAGTTTACTTAAGAGAACAGAATCTAAGTCCTGTAGTTATCGGCGAAGTTTTGGAGAAGAGAGATAAACTATTCAGAGGTTTAGCCAAAGATCACAAGTACTCTCCAAATATTATTAGTGCAGATATACGCGACTCAGCTTCTAATGATCTTGATTTAGAAATTAATCAAGTTATAGCTGTAAGGGCATTAGGTTTTCAGGCAGTTCATAAAGCAGGTTCAGGAGAACCAGACGGAGTAGCAAGATTCAATGATGTCAATAGTGTTGAACAGGTTATTACACTAGAAGCCAAATCATCTACACATACTCCGCAATTATCTCAATTGGATTTTGCAGGTTTAAAAGAGCATATGGATAAATACAAAGCTTCTGGATGTCTTTTACTTGCTCCAAGTTATCCTGGTGAATCTAAGGAGAACTTAAGTAGTGCTTCGGCAAGGGCCAATGAATTGAAAATATCGTGTTGGACAATTGACAATTTTTGTAAGCTATTGGAAGCAAGAGATTCGAGACATATTACAGCAGATGACATATTTCAAATTGTTACCAATAGCTTTACACCAACTGATGTGAATGATGCTATTAACTCACTTTTGTCAGGTCCTGCTTGGGAAATAAGAAAACTATATAACGTAATAGTTGAAACACTTAAAAATTTAGAAAATAAGTTGCCAGGATCATCAAAAAATATATCTCAAATTGCGGCTGTAATTACTTACACTAATGCTGAATTTGAAGATATAACAGTTGATAATGTTCGGAAAGCAGTTAAGGAAATTGCTGGAAGCAGTAAAGGAGCACTGATAGTAAAGGATGACATTATTCAGTTGAATGCATCTATAGAAGAGCTGGAAAGAAGAATATCTAATCTGACGGGAAATCCAGGACTTCCGTTTGAGAATTCTAATTTTAAAGAATAATGCACCTAACACTGCGCCGCCGTCAACCGGGCTAAGGCCCGGCTGCGTTGGCGCTCCCGTTCGGTGCTACTAAGAAAAAAGAAAAACAAACAGAATGGACATCTACGAAAGACTGAATGAATTAAAAATAGAAATTCCACCTCCGATTGTTAGACCCGACAATTGGAAATTAGAACCTTTCCAAGTTCATGAAAACTTATTATTCCTTTCGGGACATGGTCCCAGAAGTACTTACGAAGTTGAATTTAATGGAAGATTAGGAGATAATATGACAATTCAAGAAGGAAAAGAAGCAGCGAAATTATGTGTACTAAACCTTTTGTCCTCTGCACAAATAAAATTGAAGGATTTAAATAGGATAAATAAAGTCATAAAAGTATTTGGTATGGTCAAATGCACTCCTGATTTCCATTCACAACCCGAAGTGATTAATGGTGCTTCTGAGTTATTGCTAAATATTTTTGGAGATAATGGAAAACATGCAAGAACTGCTGTTGGAATGTACGACTTGCCAAGAGGTATATCAGTTGAAATCGAGATGATAGTTTCATTTATATAAATTGATGAATATGGAAATGACAACTTTTCAATCAATAATAATCGGAGTTGCGAGCGGTGTTTTAGCAAGTCTGATGTTAATAGCTTGTAGCCAGTTTTTTTATAAGATATTTCTTCCTTGGTATGAATCAATTACTTACAAAGGAATCGACATTAGTGGTGAATGGTCTTATGATGTAGATTATGTATCAGGGAATAAATCTAACTTTTTCGCTAAGATTAATCAAAAAGCAGAAAATATTAGCTGCACTATTTCGGAAACAAAGACACTTAAAAATAATAAAACAGAGGCAAGAATATTCGAATATAAAGGAAAGATTGTCGATAGATTTCTGACTTTAACTGGCAGAAATTCCAGTAAGAAAAACCTTGGAGTTTATGTATTTTTACTTGAAGTAAAAGGTGACGGAGGTAGATTAGAGGGGTATTGTTCAAGATACTGCTTGACCGATTGTATAATTAAATCTGACCCAGTAAATTGGGAAAGAAAATAGATTGAGAAAATGAAAACAGCACCGAACATTTAAGCATTAAAGGCTGGGGCCGCAAGGCGTGCCCGGCCTTTAATGCTTTGTTGGACGCTGCTCTTGGGGCAGCAAGGCGCACTTGTCAGGCTATGGGAGAGCAATATTTGAGTGGGGTCGCAGGGATGATCTGTGGCTGTAATAAGGCCAGTCGGAAGGGGCATTGTGGGGAAGAAAAAGTGAAATAGCTAAGGTCCATCTTGGGTTTAGTAGGTTGATGATCAGTGTAAATCATGCGTTTGGACATGGCGATGCCTAGCCCGTCGTGGGGCTTCAGGATGGTCATTGCGCGGGAGTTGGAACCTGTACGCGCGGGGGGCTGCGCGCAGTCGGTGCGAGGCCACGGCGTAGGCGCATGCGTCCAGTTTTGCAGCAGGGGCACTGCCCAAGGTCAAGTCCAATTACCTCCTTTAGTTTCTCCTGCCAGTCTTTCTGCTGGGGCTTGGGGGGTGGTTCGACTTCAAGGCTCTCTCT
>JBCBHL010000506.1:0-4263 GCA_038525605.1 Bacteroidota bacterium | reverse complement strand
GTTGAATCAAATAAATTCTTAAGTTTCAACTATACAAATATGAAAACCAAACTAACTTATTTCATTGTTTTACTGTTCTCCATCATGCTCTTTTCCCGATGTTCTGAAGAAGATATCGAAATTGATGATCACCCCGTATCAAAGTTGGAGTATGAAGTTTATTCAAGATTATTTGAAGAATTGGAATTAGGAGATTTCGTTCTAAGGGCGGAACCATCCTTTCAGAGTATTGGTGAGCTAAACAGCAGAAATGCAGAATCTTACGGCATCTTTAGATTCTACCCACAATTTGAAGATTTGATCGATGAAGAGTTTGCAGAGTATAGAAGAGATTCTATTGTAATGGAAAATCGATTTAAATCTAATAAGGTTCGGGTGAATGTTTTAAAAAAGGAGGAGATTTCAGCTGGCTTTGTTGATAGTGAAGGTAATCGAACATGGGACAGTTTCGAAGCGCTGTATGGTGATGATATCTATTACGCTGTTTCCAGAATGCTATTCGATGAAAAAAAAGAAACTGCAGTATTTGAAATTGTCAAGATTTATAGAGCTCAGGTAAATACCGGCGTGGCGCAGGGTGCTTTTTGTGTCATGGAAAAGAAAGGTGATACGTGGGAGCTGGGTTATTATGTGGGAGTTTGGATCAGTTAGCAGCCTGCAAAAAAAAAACATCCGCCAGATGACGGATGCCTTTATTAATATTAAAACTATATTATTAAGTTATTTACACCGCAACAGTTTGCGGTATTTCCATCTCATATATCGTCATTAGAGCCCCGTTGATGAGCTTAAATGTTTCTTCGTCTACTGTAACATCGTCGGTGGGGTTTTCCATTTCTTTGACAGAATATCCTTTTTGCCTGAGCTCAGGGACTATTCTAAGGACTACCCTTGGCCATGCCATTGGTGTTATATTTTCCTCACACCAATTTTTACAGTTAATGACTTTAATCATACTTGTGTTCCTTTTTTAAAATAACTTTACAATTTAAAACCTAATACCGTATAATCATCAGTCTGACCGTTAGTAAATGTTTCATTAATTGCAAGATCTATATCTTCTTTCTGATCATCAAAAGACTTGGTAACGTTTTTAGAAACCAATGCTTTGAAATCTTCAATATTCATTAAGTTCTGACTTTCGGGCTTTCCATCTGAAAGGAAGCCATTCGAAAACATGTAGAACGAAACGGGTTCAGTATATTTAATTGTGTGCTTCTTGATCACACCTTTCGTCACGCTAGGATCTTGATTTGTACCTAAGATCAAGGATAATTCATCCTGATGATACAAAAGCAAATCGTGCCCCACACCTGAAAAGCTAAGCTTCTCATTGATATGGTCAATCGTTACAATAGATGCCTTTACCTTGCCACCTAGTTTCTCTTCCGTACCCGATTTAAACATTTCATTCAGCTCTATAAACAAAAACTGAAGGATGTCATCGGCATTGATAATTTTACGTGCCTGAACAATTTCGTTTACCAAAGAGTCTGCGATAAAGCTTTGGATAGACCCTATCAGTCCTTCTCCTTTACATTCCAATAAGGCAAGAAAGGTAAATTGCTGACCTCTCATATCAATGTTTCCAAGCCAGTAGAAATCTGCTGAAACAATGCCTTTGGGTTTGTAAATTACAAAATAGTCATCAAATTTTCTATCGAGCTTAGCAGGCTTGGGTAACATCGAGTTCTGAAGCTTACCCACAAAATTAATACTTCTGGTAAGATCATCATTCAGATCGGATAATTCTCTGGTTCTTTCAGCAACAGTGTCTTCAAGACCGGTATTTACCTCTTTGAGTTGCTCTACCAGATGTACATTATCCTTCTTCAGCTGATAGCTTTCCATTGCCTTGTCCAGTGTGGATTTCATTTCGCCAAAATCCCACGGCTTGGTAATGTATTTGTAAATACCAACCTTATTTACTGCTTCTTTGATTACCTCTATATCCGTAAAACCTGTCAGAATGATAGAAATCATCTCAGGAAATTCAGGAGCCATTTTGATCAAAAACTCCGTTCCAGTCATGATAGGCATCCTCTGGTCGGTAATAACCAACTGAATATCGTTATTCCTAAGAATTTCGAATGCCTCGTTTACCGGATCTTCCGTTACGTAAACATTGTACAGCTTTTTAAATAGAGACTTAAATACCCTTAGGTTACTTTTTTCATCGTCGATATATAAGATACTGTAAGGTTTTTTCTCACGTACCTTTCTCTCCTGGGTTGGCTCTGCTGTTACTATTTCCATATTGCTGATATACTATTCTTCTTTGGATCGCTCAATATAAACTATCTTACTTCTTAAGAGAATATACGTCTTCTTTGTTTTTAGTTTTATCTATTCTTTTCGGTAAAGTAATCACAAATTCTGTTCCTTTTCCAACTTCTGTATTCAGTTCGATCTTTCCTCCGTGTTTCTCAATGATACCATAAGAAATCGACATTCCCAATCCAGTTCCTACACCTACTGGTTTAGTAGTGAAGAACGGTTCAAATATTCTTTCTCTTACCTCATCTGGGATACCACAACCATTATCTTTGATTCTGATAACAGCGGTATTGTCATCTACATTTTCAGTGTAAATCTGAATTTCAGGATTGTCTCTGTCGTCTGGCATTGCCTGAATCGCATTGTTCAGAATATTCATATATACCTGGTTCAACTGTCCCGGATAACACTCAATTTCACTAAGTGTTTCATCGTAGAACTTGGAAATCGTGATTTGATTTTTAGTCTTGTTTTTCAAAAGAGTAAGCGTCGCATCAATGTTTTCATTGATCAGTGCAGGCTTACTTTCCTCCTCATCAAGTCTTGAGAATACTCTCAGACCTTTCACAATCTCAATGGTTCTTACAGCTCCGTAATTCACATCATTGAGGATTTCATCTAGATCATCCAGTAACTCATCATATTCCACATCCTCCTTCAATTCAATGATATCTTCCTTCAGTTCTTCCGGATCTGCTCCTTCTTCCAACTCAGAGTATTTCTCCAGAACTTCCTTCACGGATTCCAATGACATCTTGATCGAGCTGATACCATTGTAAATAAAGTTAATTGGATTGTTAATTTCGTGTGCAATACCTGCTGTAAGCTGACCTAGTGATGCCATTTTCTCAGAGTGTACCAGTTGAGACTGTGTACCCTTCAATCGCTCCATCGCATCGTTCAGGTTTTTTGTAGCAGCCTGCTCTTTCGCCAGCAGGTCTTTCATTTTCTTCTCAGCGAGGAATAGTTTTTCATTATCCTCCAGTTGCTTATCAGCAAGTTCCCTGATTTCCTGTTCAGAGTTCTGTAATTTTTGATAAGCACCCTCAAGGTCCTTCTGCGTTTTAAGAAGTTTCTCGTTAATCGAGATTTGTTCCTTCGTACTCTTCAATAGTTTCTTTTCGGATTCTTCAAGCTGCGCATTCTTGATTTCCATTTGTTTCTTGGATCTCTTCAGCTCTTTGTTAACTGTAATCTGAGAATCATATGATTTACGAAGGTCTTCCTCCGATTTCTTCAGTTTCTGATAGGCTTTGTTCGCAGAAAGGAAGTTTTTACCAGCCAGATTTACAGTAGGTCTGAAGATAAATAAAGACTGAATTAATAAAATTACTAATAAAGCCCCTAATAAAACCCACGACAATAGCCCATAACGGCCAACGCTGGTTTCTGATAACTCAAGAAACCTGTCTGCCATCTGCTTGGTGAAATCAGTGAGGTTTTTCTCCGATACCAAAATATCGTTAGTAAAACGCTGCAATTTCAATCTACCATCATTGCCATCCGTAAATTTCACAAATAGTAAGCTGTTGGCAGAATTTTCTATTTCACTTTTATAAAACTTAGAATTTTCCAGTAGAGTCAGAATTTCACTGTCTGTTATTTTAGTATTGATTCCTAATTCTTTGCTTCCGTCTCTAATCCCTTCATAAATCTTTGAAAATTCACCAATAGAAGTTTCAATTTCACTCTGTGCGATATTGTAATTTTTCTCACTTCTGCCATACGCATAGTTCATAGCGGCAGCAGACTTAGCGATCTTTTGCACCATAAGTGGTTGATCATTCGCAAGGTTGATCAAGCGGTTGTTCTCATCCTTAGATCTCAATACATCGTTTTGAAAATAGTATTCGTTGGTAACAACGACACCTATGATCATCAGGATGGTGATAACGTACAGGATAGTAAAAAGATTATTCTTCATAACTGTATATTCTGTGTATTAATGGATATGCTCCTCCCGGATTACCAAATTTACTGTGTTAG
>JBCBHL010000505.1:0-4282 GCA_038525605.1 Bacteroidota bacterium | reverse complement strand
CCAAATGATGCATTGCCAACGCTTAATCAGGCAATTGAACTGGATTCAGCGAGCTTCGAGGCATATCAGTTGTTGATCCTGAATCCCTTTTTTCTCCAGGAGCGTAATATCTTTCAAAGCATCCTTGAACCTTCCTTTGGAAATAAAAAATGAAGACCTCAACTGATATGCCTCGAAGCTCGCTGAATCCAGTTCAATTGCCTGATTAAGCGTTGGCAATGCATCATTTGGCCATCCCTCCTCCTTGTAGACCTTCGCTTTTTCCAGGTACAAAGCAACCTGATCGGGATGTTTACGAATCTGATCATCTAAATAACTGACTATTCCTGTTCTGAAAGACTGTTGCCTGCTGGGTATTTCAGTCATGTCGTCCCGGGAAAAATAGTTTCCACAGCTACAGACAGTTATCAATATAAAAATATGTATGATTGCTATTCTCATTGATTAAGTAAAGCTAGTAAAATAGAAAGAGAAACAGCAACCTATCGAACCTGATAATCTTCATTTGATCAGGTTAGTTAAGTCCTTTATAAAATTAATTGAAGGCTAAATTTCACACCAAAATTATTGACACCAGGTCTATCAGTATAAGTCAATCGATGGAACGCATCAATTCTGATCACTTTCAGGATGTTTTCGATCCCATAACCCAATTCTATGTACGGTTTACCAGATTCAAGCGTGCGAAATGGCAAAGATGTTGTTCCATCTTCATTGGTGATTTCAGGCACAAGCCTCAAGTTCCTCTCACTCATTCCACCAAAAAGGATATTGGCTGTTCCGGTAGCACGCCATTTCAGTTTCTTAAACAATGGGATTCGGTTCAATAGAAACCCTTCAAACTGATGTCTGTACTTTAACTCGGCAAATCGGTCACTTGAAAACTCAAAGAAATCCATCAGGTTGTAGGTAAATCCAACATATACCGGTGTTTCGTTACCGAGGTGATTGAAAAGTAATGGATAGGGCAATTCAGAAAAAATATAGCCACCATTAATATTAAAATTGGAAACTCCCACCAATCCCATTTTCTGAGACTTTTGAATCCTTAATCCCAGTTTATGATAACTAAAATCACTTCCTAAAAACCCTTTGAAGCCGTAAGTATACTTCAGGTTGATGGCAGGATAGCGGGTTGTTCCAAGGCTCAATCTGGAATTATCATTGATTACAAACAATTCATCTTTGGCATATCTGGTGTCTATGCTTATCTCCGTAAGGTCAAACCTGCTGGCCGTGACACCCGGAGCATCTGTGGGAGAAGTAAAGTACTGAAAATCGAACAGAGGGTCGAAATTCTCATTTTTGAATTCTATTGTTTGCTGGATTCCGGTAGAAACCTGTTTGCTGAAGCGAACGATATTCTTTCTGATTTTAAAAGGCTGTGTCAGGGTTCCGAACCTGGAGAAGGTGTAGAAAAAACTCGAAGGGCCTATATTCTCATTTAGCAGCCAGATCTGCTCTATTTCCTCTTGTCTTTCAAAGTGCAGAGTCGTCCATGGTTTGCGGTTGAGAATGATGTCTGCAAAAGCCTGATACTTCCAAACCTGATCGTCTAAACCATAGCCGACATATCCCCCTAACACCAGTTTTTTACTAAAATCTATCGAAGTTTTTAGTCCGCCTCCCAAACGAACTCCTTCAATATCATTATTACCAAAAATGGTCGCATAATGTCCCAGTTCGAATTTTCCAGCTTTGTAAAAACCCGTAAATGCAAATTTTGACAAATCAGTGGCAGTCTTGACCAGCGGCACATTTTTAAGTGAGTCTATCATTTTATAGACATTCACCTCTGTGGAGGTTAAAGTATCGTGTCTGTAGGTGTCCCAATAATCGTCACCATAAGACCGAACATCCTCTTCCATCGTTACAGGATTTTCATAATACTTATTATCGTAAGGCTTGTTAACAATTATATCCTTTGCGGAAACATAAAACTTAGCCAGGAAACCGGCAGTTTTTGCAGTAAGCTGACTAACATCGACTACAACTCTGGATTTTTCAGGAAGCCATGGTCCGGCATCAGTTTTCACCAAATCCTGCTGAATTTTAATTTTTTCAATGAAGTTAAGATTCGCTCCTTTTCCAACGCCTGCATCTATCCGCTTCAGAGCATACTCATCTTTGGTGATCCACATAGTGCCTCTAAAAGCCAGATCTTGTTCCCTTCTGGGAAAAAAGTCAAGCCTGTAACAGAAGTCATCACCGACATATAGACTATCCGTCAGATCATAATCATAATAAATCCTCCACCCATCGGCAATTGGTGAAATAAACTCCTTACTGACAATATTGAGCCAGTTCTGATAAAAATTATATTCCTGAAAGGTTGAACCAATTACCTGAGAGGTAAGAGTTCCATCTGTAATACCGACACCCGTAACCTTTGTTTTGATGACATTTTCATGCCGAAGTGTTGGGTTTTTCTTGTAATAATATCTGGAAATGGCTTCTGAGATAAAAATCGGCAGTATTGGCTTGCCATCCTCACCAGCTATCTGCTCTATACTATCCAGTACCTGGGTGATCTTCTGAACAACTTTTCTGCTTTTAAACTTCTCCGAAAGATTGTCTATATCAAACTCGATCTTTGTATAACTTTCATACTCATAAGCATCGAGCTTTCTTTTATCGTTGAGCTTCTTGTTTCTAACGACGTTCCTGATGATCTCAAAAGCAGGGTTTTCTCCTGCATAAATAATTACCTCTCCCAGATTGACTACATCTTCATCCAATTGAAAGTTCACCACTTGGTTGGATCCTGAGCCAATTGCTTTGACACGAGAGATATAACCGATGTACCTCACTTCCAAAGAATCGTAACCCTGATCTACTGAAAAAGAATAAAAACCATCAAAGTCTGTCGTTGTGCCGATCGTGGTACCTTTTACGATGACATTCGCAAACGGTATCGGAGTTCCTGTAGCGGCTTCTGTAACTTTACCGCTGATGTTTATTTTCTGAGCATTCGCAACTGTGATAACCAGCACAAAAGACAATAAAAATATATATCGCTTCACCTGTTCAATTTCTTATTTAAATCGGAGATTCGGATGTATAAAGATCAAAAGCTCCCATTCGATTTATGGCAAACATGACAAATCGCATGCCAAAGTATAACGATATAACCTTGAAAAAATGTTGCTTCAGCTATTCAAAAATTTTATCAGATGAATACTTCAATTCCTCAAATGCTCAATCGTCAGTGATTCACCGTCCGGAAGGTCATTCACAGACTGGAAAATCGACCAGCGAAGATAACGGAATTTATGATTGGGTGGTTTAAAATTCAGCCGATTAAATCAACCAAGGGCGACAAAATGGTGTTTTTATGTTAGATGATCCTTGATTTTAACAATATCATGTTTGATTTCTGACACAATATCAGTCAATTTATCCAATGTCATCTCTTCCTCTGCGCCTGGCATAGGGAAATTGACACTAATAAAAGCCTTGGCTTCCCATATTTCTACTATGTCATCAGCAGCCACATCGTAAGGTGCATAAGACTTGTTATCGGAAACCAGATACAGTTTACCCCTTTCCTCAAGATAGTTGAAAACCCTTTTGTAGACGATACCTTCTTTCTCTGTTACCAATATGTAGGTATTCCCGTTTTTAACATAATTGACATCCTCTACATACTCTCCTATGATCACCGTACCGGGCAAAAGCGGTAACATGGAATCTCCTGAAATCTCGAAAGCCCTGTAAGTGGCATTTTTAGGAAGCATCGGCAGTTGGAATCTTGGAAGCTCCTCGATGTATTCGGGGTCTGCATACCCGTTCGTGTAACCAGCAGAAGCTTTCTGAGGTACCAACTCGATGTTTTCCTGATCATCCTTATCTACTGTGATAGACAAGACTTTAAGCTTCTCCTTTGCAGCAATGGCTTCTTTGCTGTATAGTTCATCTTCAGAGAGCTCAGATACATCTTTATTGACAAAGACATCCACACTAACATTAAACAAATCACATATTTTGATCAGATTGTTGATTCTGGGGTCGGCGCGTCCTTCTTCATAGGCTCCAACTAAAGACCTTTTGATATCTAATGCTTCCGCAAAAGTTTCCTGGGTGAAGTAGTGCTTCTTTCTCAGGAACTTAATGTTTTTACTAATGTATGACATAGTTTTATTTTCAGTCAATTATCTAATTTGTGTCACAACACTCCTATGCTTCGAATATAAGAATATTTGTATCGTCAGGTGAAGTTTTTTGCAACTGTCAGAAGGAATAAAAATATGTACGGATATGTTTTGGCAGAAGCGGAAGAGAC
>JBCBHL010000504.1:0-4297 GCA_038525605.1 Bacteroidota bacterium | reverse complement strand
CCAAATAGCTGATTCTGTTGGGAGATAACAAATCTTCAAGCTCCAAACCATAGACTCTGCTGGCATCAGCTATTTGGTCTATCAGGATACACTGATTGAGGAACATATTGTAGGCATTCCCGGCGATCAGTTTATCAAAGAAAACCTGAAAAGAGATGACATAAATGAAATCCGACTTGCAAAAGAATTTGTAAAATTCAACGAAAGGTGCTTTGTAAGGCTACTTGGTGATATGCACAGCAGTAATTTCGTCGTGGATGTCACGCCGGACTTTGAAGAAGTTAGCTATAGAATCAGAGCATTGGATTTTGATCAGCAATCTTATGAAGGACGGAAAGCCATTTATTTACCGCAGTACTTTAAGCAAAACAATGAACTAATCAAAATTGGTATTGAAAACCTAACCAGAGAAACTGTGCGTCAATATCAGTGGGAAGAAAGAACGTTGATCGGTAAAAGATTGAAAGTTGCCAGACACAGGATTAAATCCCTAACGGATACCATGACCAACGACAGAATCTCTACTGATGCCAATGTAAATTCGCTAAAAAAAGAACTCGCTGATTTTTATGAGGAAAAGGACTTTTTGAGGTGTAAAAACATGGGTGAAATCCTGAAGAAAAGTCTTTTGATGCTGATTAAAAAACCAAATCTTTACAGGGACAGTTTCGAAAAGTGATGTGGCTGCTCTAGAAAATGATCAATCCTTCGTTTGGGTCTCCGGCTGTAGTGTGTATCCCTTTTTGATATTTATCTGCAATTAATAAAGCGATGATTGCATCTGCCTGATGCCAGTTTTTGATATCCGGGAATTGAAAGTCTGAGAATTCGTTATTCAGGTGTTTGATAAATTCTGGAAGCATTGACAGGTTTTTCTTGGCATATAAGTCGCTGTAAGCCAGATTAACGGCAAAAGCCTTGGGATAAGCCTCAATTACCTGCCTCCCTTGCTGGATGAATTCATCTTTCAATTTGATAGCTCTTGCTGTTAACCCACCAATGAACATCGGTGACATTGCTTTTAATTCTATGTCACAATCGCGATAGAAATAATTCTTTTTCCCGCTAATAGATACCAGCTGACCGGGCAGGCTCAAAGGCGCATCAATCGCTATCAGATTGATATTTTCCTTTACGACAATATCACTGATAAAAGAATCTGCATTTTGTCCTTTTGCACTTTGGCTTAATGCAATTTTATCATTCACAAATCTAGCCAGAACTGTCGTTCCGGCCATTTTGCTTCCGTAATCAACGCCTGCAATCATGAATGTAGATATACTCCGGCCTCTTCTTTGACTCTCACCTCGATATATTCGTCAATCATCGTAGCAATTTCATATCCTTTGTAGGACGGTGTAACCGGGAATGCTTTATGACTTCTGTTGACCAAAGCGGCAATCTCAATTTTCTTGGCATTGAATTGCAATAAGTAAGACAAAGAATAAGAGGTCGTTCTTCCCGAATTCAGAACATCATCAACCAGAATAATCGTCTGATCATTCATAATTTCGCCATCTGCATCAATTTCAATAGAAGAGGTTTGTGGATTCTCTTTATCGATATTGATCTTAATCAAACTAATGGATTTGTCGCAAATGAGAGATAATTCTTTTTGCATTTGCTCGGCTATAAAGTAGCCTTTATCAAATACGCCGACCAGGATGATCTGACGTTCATCCAAATTGTTTTCCAGTACTTCATAGGCCATGCGTTTGATCTTTTGAAATACTGCTTCACTGGTCAAAATCTGTTTATACTTCCTGGTCATCATCAGTTCCATTAAGGAATAGGCATTACTTTACTATCCTTAAAGGTAGATAGTATTACCATTGACTGAAGGCTGTCAACTACCTGAATCTCACTTACTTTCTCAAGCATTATCTTTTGGTAGCTGGTGATATCTTCAGCAATTACTTTCAGGATAAAATCTCCTGTTCCTGTGGTATGATGACATTCGATTACTTCTTCAATCTTGTAAATTTCAGACAAGAAGATGTCGATATTATTTTTGTTGTGTCCTTTTAGGGTTACCAATACAAAGGTGCTTACTCCCAAACCGATTTTGTCAGAATCAAGTTTAGCGTGATAGCTTTTTATTATTCCATAATTTTCCAGTTTTTTCACCCTTTCTAAAGTAGGTGCTGGTGATAATCCAATGTCTTTGGACAACTGCGCATTGGTAATTTTCGCATTTGATTGTAAAATCTCAAGTATTTTACGATCAGTCTGATCTATTTTGATATTTTGGGCCATTGTCTATTCAGAATAAAATTTTCCGTAAAGTTAATAAATGTCATAAATATTCTTCGCAATATTAAAAATAATGACGAAATAAAAATTTCCAAGATACCTATTCTCTTTATTTCTGATTCAAATCGGAGTAATCGGGCTCCTCGAAAAACCATATTCCTCTAAACGTAAATTGCAGACTATTTAGTTTAATTTTTCAGTATTCTTCTTACAATTTTCTCTCCATTGAAGTTAAATACTACCAGATACATCCCTTTGCTAAGCGTTTGAAGATCAATTCGAACGCGGGACAACTCCGACTCGCTGGCCTCAAAAGAAACCTGATCAATTGTATTACCGGACAAATCAGTGAGTAGGAAGTCAAAAGGTATTGATTCATCCAGTACTACATCTATTTCAGCAAATGAACTTGTTGGATTTGGATAAGCTGCTGAAACCTCAATCCTATTAGATATATTTCGACAATCTTCATTGTTTGATAAGTTGTAATCAGGGAACTCTGCTATTGGTGGTGACACATTCACACAGACAAATCCGAGGTTTTGTCTGGGAAGCGTAGCATTGAGGGTATAGATGATCTGCTCCGCCTGTCTGATAATTTCTGTATATCTCTCGGTAATAATCACCTGATTATCAATAGCTACATTTACATCAAATCCTGCCATAGGCAAATTACTATTATTGAGCACAGATATAACCAGGGAGGAATTTCCGTTATTATCAATGACATCAAAATCAGTCAAAATGAGGTCATATTCCGGGATTCCTGAGATGATCGAAACTTCTGTTGAATCTTTACAACCGAGGCTATTGGTGACCACCTGCCTCAATGTAAAAAGCCCCTCATTGGTAATTGGTATCACAGGATTTGACAGATCATTAACCGCCAAAAACTGATCATTCAAATACCAATCAATCTGACTAGCGTCTGTGGAATTATCCGTAGCTTCAATATTGAACGGCGGAATTCCAAAATCCCTGACCACATCGAAAGCTGCCTCTGGTGATTGATTCACTATCAATTGTTGTGTGAAACTTACTTCGCAACCTGCATTTGTCACCAATCGTAGTGTGACATTGTAGTTTCCGGGTTGGTCATATTGATGGAAGGTAACAGCACCATTGGTAGTTGAATTGTCTCCAAAATCCCATTGTCTGCTCACCACAGGATCATTTAAAACCTGGGACATATCTTCAAACCTGATCTGCTCGCTAGTGCAGTTGGATGAAATGGAAAAATCTACCGAAGGTGTGGCTAATACTTCAAATGTTTGCGTCGCAGTAGCCACACAGAAGTTATCTGCCGTTACCTCCAGGGAAACTTCATAAGTTCCGGGGCTCTCAAATGCCACTTCTGGGTTCTGGTCAAAATATTGCTGACCATTAATGACCCAAAACCAGCTATCCGGGTTTCCTGAAGTCTGATCAATAAAGCTGGTGATCTCACCTACACAGGCCACATTTACATCAAAATTCGCAACCGGTGAGGTGATAACTGTTATTAACGTATCCAATGTAGCGACACATCCAAAATCATTTTCGATTGTTAACGACAATGGATAATCACCCGATTCCGTAAAGGTAAAGGTAGGATTGGGCTCATCTTCAACTGGCTCAAACCCTTCTATCGACCAAAGCCTTGATGTAGTATTCGAGACAGTATTATCAGTGATATCATTGAACTGCAAAACAGTTTCGGAACAGGCAAGATCCCCTGTAATTGAAATCTCTGGTTGTGGAATCTGGCCCACCTGCACATTCTTGGTGATGCTATTACTACATCCATTAACATCGGTTACTGTGAATGAAACGGGATAGACACCTTCGGAAGGAAATGCATGAGTAGGATTTTCGATATTACTCGTAAAGCCATCGCTAAAATCCCAGAAGTACGTTTCTATGTCATTTGATGGTATTACATTGATCAATGTGGTTGCCAGTCCTGCACATACTCTTGTGAAGTCAAAATCGATTTCAGGAGGTGTGTTTACGATCAACTGACGAGAGAAAACCTCTGTAGTACAACCTGGAATAATTGCCTGAA
>JBCBHL010000503.1:0-4321 GCA_038525605.1 Bacteroidota bacterium | reverse complement strand
ATAGTTCCTCCATCTGTGGCAGTCGCTGTGTAAAAGATTTCAGATGTCGAAATATTCTCATCAACTGAAACATCTGTTGATGAAGTAAATGCCGGAGCTTCCTCATCCAGATCATTTACGGAGATTGTCAACATAAGATCGGCAGCATTGTTTGATTCGTCCATGGCAGTGATAGTAACTGAATAACTACTTTGAGTTTCAAAATCCGGTGAGGTAATAAAAGTCAATTCTCCCGAAGATGCTCCCAGGTTGAAGCTACTTGCATCATTACCTCCCAAAGAATACGTGATGGTTCCTCCATCTGTGGCAGTCGCTATGTAAAAGATTTCAGAAGTCGATATATTCTCATCTACTGAAACACCAGTAGCCGAGGTAAATACAGGTGCTCCTTCATCCAGATCATTGACGGTGATTGTCAACATAAGATCGGCAGCATTGTTTGAATCGTCCATGGCAGTGATAGTAACTGAATAACTACTTTGTGTTTCAAAATCCGGTGAAGTGGTGAAGGTCATTTCTCCAGAAGATGCTCCCAGGTTAAAGCTATTTGCATCGCTACCTCCTAAAGAATAGGTGATGGTTCCTCCATCTGTGGCAGTTGCTGTGTAAAAGATTTCAGAAGTCGATATATTTTCGTCTACCGAAACATCAATTGCTGAAGTAAATACCGGAGCTTCCTCATCCAGATCATTGATGGTGATTGTCAACATAAGATCAGCAGTATTGTTTGAATCGTCCGTGGCAGTGATGGTCACAGAATAATTGCTTTGAGTTTCAAAATCCGGCGAAGCAATAAAAGTCAGCTCTCCTGAGGATGATCCCAGATTGAAACCGCCCGCATCACTACCTCCCAAAGAATAGGTGATGGTTCCTCCATCTGTGGCAGTCGCTGTGTAAAAGATTTCAGAAGTCGATATATTCTCATCTACTGAAACATCAGTGGCTGAGGTAAATACAGGTGCTCCTTCATCCAGATCATTGACGGTGATTGTCAGCATCAAGTCCGCAGCATTGTTTGAGTTGTCTGTAGCAGTAATGATAACTGAATAACTACTTTGAGTTTCAAAATCCGGCGAAGTAATAAAAGTCATTTCTCCTGTGGATGCCCCCAGATTGAAACTACCTGCATCACTACCTCCTAAAGAATAGGTGATGGTACCTGCATCTGTTGCAGTCGCTGTATAGATGATTTCAGAAGTCGATATATTCTCATCAATCGACAGATTAGCAGCCGAAGTGAAATTTGGGTCTGTTGTATCCACTACATTAACAGTGCGTGTCAGTTCCAATGCGCTATTTCCACTTACATCCTGTACATTATAAGTTACGCTGTAGGTACCAAGGGTTGTTACATCCAGGGAGGAAACGTCTATCACGATTGATCCCGTAATATCTCCATCAACATTATCCACAGCAGTAGCTCCCAATTCAGTATAGGCAGTTCCAAGTTCAATTATTTGAGGATTAACTCCAATCAAGGTAATGACAGGTGCCACTTCATCAGTATCAATCACGGTGATGATGATTTGCTGAGTAGTAGCATTGCCAGCAATGTCTGTTGCCGTGATATCAATCAGGTATTGATTATCAGTGTTGTCATCACCTGGGTTTTCAAAATCCGGAGCAGCGAGGAAGCTGATCTCACCAACAGAAAGCGAAAACAAGGCTTCATCTTTGGAGGAACCCAGGCTAAAAGTGACATTTTCATCCGTGCTGGCTTTATAGATAGTTCCGGTGGTATTTTCTGCTACATTGATGTTTGTAGCTGAAGTGAACACGGGGTCTGTTTCATCAAAGAGATAAACAGCGGCCAGATTATTCTCAGGGTCATAGTTGACATTCGCAAAAAATCCACCAAAAAACAAGGATTCCTGGTTTGTGCTGATGGAATTTACAAATACAGAACTAGTGCCCGTAAGCTGTGCATCCCAGCTTAAGACTGCTCCGGTATCATCAATAGCAGCTACACCTTTGCGTGCTTCTTTTTCAACTGTCGTGAAATTTCCACCGATGTAGATATTCCCGGAACCAATTGTTAGTGCGTTAATTGTGCCATCGGTTTCCGGAATCCATGAGGTTGCATTCCCTGTGATAGCATCAATTGCAGCCAAATTAGTAACAGATGTTCCGCCAATCACGGAAAAGTCACCGCCAGTGTATAAAATCCCATTAAGCATTTCAATATCATTGAATATTGAACCGACAGCAGTCGGCGGATTCCAACCTGTTACACTTCCGGTGCCTGTTGCGTTGATTGCAGCAAGCCCGTTCCTGGTTTCTACTCCTACGGTGGTGAAGTCTCCACCTGCGTAAATGATGCCATCAGCTAAAGAGAGCGTGTTCACAATGTTACTCCCGCCATTGATCGAAGGATCCCAATCAGTCAGTGTTCCGTCCACATGTACAGCAGCAAGTCTGCTCCGCAGTTCGCCAGATATCCGAGGAAAGGCTCCTGCTACATATACCGTGTCTCCATGAACAAGAATATCCCGAACAGACCCAAATGCTGATGGATCCCAATCCGTTAACGTTCCGTTTGTATCGAAAGCTGCCAACCTGTCTCTCGGTGCTCCGGCAATTTCGGTAAAGTCGCCACCTACGTAGATTCTATCACCTCCAACAGTTATTACCCTGATACTGCTATTAACCGAAGGATTCCAGTCGGTTACATCCCCGTTTGCATCGAAAGCGGCAAGGCCACTGCGAGCTATCCCCGCTATTGCAGTAAAATCACCACCTACATATATTCCATTATTACTTACTGTCAGGGTTCGGGCAGTGCCGGAGGCTGATGGATTCCAATCCTGTAATACTCCTGAGGTAGTAATTGCTGCAACTCTACTTCTGGGTTGACCCTGAATTGACCTGAAGTTACCACCTACATAGATAACTCCGTTTACTGCGGAAAGTGTCAGTACGGCATTTTGATTGACTGTGTGAAATGCATCAGGGTCCCATGAAGTCAACTCTCCGCTCATGTCCAGTGCAGCCAGATAGTTCCTTGACGATGTTCCGCTACCTGTGGTGATACTTGTAAAATCCCCGCCAATGTAGGCTGTGTCTCCTTCAAAGGTAATCGACCTTACGATTCCATTTGCATCAGGATTCCAACTGGTTAATGTCCCGGTATTATCCACAGCTGCCAGTCGATTTCTTGCGGTCCCATTGACAAGCGTAAAACTCCCTACGAAGTAGATGATGCTATTTTTAACGGAAATATCATTTACGTTGAAGCCTCCACCACCAACGTTAGCATTCCAGCCGGGTATTAGACTGCCATTGAGATCTACTGCAGCCAGACGATTTTGGAATGTACTGTTAATGGATGTGAAACTGCCTCCTAGATAGACAGTACTACCGTCTACTGCAATCGTATTGATAGAGGGACTGCTAACTGTAGGCGCCCAGGAAGTTGCATCCCCATTCATATCAATTGCCGCAAGGTACTCGCGAGACTGGCCTCCTATATTTTGGAAAAACCCACTAACATACAGGGTTCCGCCACCCAGGGCTAAAGCATTTACGGAATTATCCGGTGATGGATCCCAGGCGGTGACCTCCCCGACGCTATTGATATGCGCTAAATATTGCCTGTCATAACCTCCAACCTTCGTGAAGGTACCACCAATGTAATAACCTCCGGAACCGTCACTCACGGAAGCGAAAACAGACCCATTGGGTTGTGGATAATCTTTGGAGTTCAAAGCACTTACGGGATCAAGTTCGACTCCATTGGATGCTGTGTTCACCCGGGTGAAAAAGCCTCCCACGTAGGTAATATTATTGGCTTCATCTACAGCGACCGTATTCAAAGTAGAATTGACACTAAAGTTGAGGTCTCGAAATGGATAACTGATTTGCGCTACTAATGTGATTGTTTGAAATAGCGAAAGTATTGCAACTACGAATATGCTATATGTGGAGTTTTTCATAATAATTTTGGTCAAGATTCCCATTGAGAACTGGATATTCCTTTCGTTGTGGAAGAGAAGAAACTTTAATCTGCCTGAGTGAATCCTAATTTTCGATGAAGAATTCAGGAATTACAGAGGTTATCAAATCTGGTAAAAACGGAAAGTCGGAGAATTTAATTAGTGATTTCATGCTCATCTTTTTTGTGATGAGATAAAGCTATGATGAGCTTAAACTAATCGTTTGAAACAATCTCCCAAAAATGATCACGTATGTAACAAAGGCCTTTTATGTCTACTAAGATGCTTTTTTTGTATAATTTCTAAAATCACTGGACTGACTTTGCACATTGCTTGTTGGCAGACGGTAAGCTAAGAAAGTATAGAGATGAACGCGTTTATTAGCCAAA
>JBCBHL010000502.1:0-4332 GCA_038525605.1 Bacteroidota bacterium | reverse complement strand
CCCACCCGGATTAAGCACCTCTCTTTCAGTTCCCCTCTGTCGCTTAGCCTGCCTATCAATATAATATTGGTACAGTTTTGAACCCAGATATTTCGCCAGAGCAATCAGATAGTCAAGCAAGTGCCTCACACCTTTTGCTATATTGTTAATGATCTGCTCGGTTCTGTTTTTGGAATCCAGCGCAATAGAAACGGAGTTTAGTACCAATTCGGCAGTTCCGGTTACATCGTGTATTTTCTTAGATACATCTGACACTTTCATATTGGTTCCATGTTTATGACCTGAAAATGAAGAGTACCCTTTTTGGATAAACGTTAAACCTGCCCTGGTCTTTTTAATCCAGTTTGAAATAAATGTCAGCTTCTCAGACATGGCACCTGTCTCATTGAAAGATGGGAAAAAGCCCTTTGCTGTCCAGGTTTCAAAGGCTTTGGAAACCTCCATTAGCTCTGAGACTCCTGTAATGATACTATGATAGGCAACAGGATTTTCCAGCTTTCTCGACAGACTAAATGTATGGGTCAGCAGTAAATGTACTTCATTCAAGGCCGACCTGCTGGCAAAAGCAGCCGATGAAACTGTGTTTCCCATCGCATATTGCATACCGCTTTGCACACCGAGTGTGGCACTGGTTTTCACCCATTTATTAGTTCTTCCAACCCATCTATTAACAAAATTTCCATATTCTGCCAACTCGTCACTGGTAGCACTTTTAAGATGGTGTAAGATCAGCGCCCATTTGGCTGTCCCTCCTTTTTGAGACTTTACCAGCTTTCTGAGGGACTCCATAATTCCTTCATTATTTACATCCGCGCTGATTTCCTCTATCAGTTGCTTCTTGTCGCCGTTGTAATGAGGGTTCACATAATCTTCAAGGTTGTGAATAAGCCGTCCTGCACCAGTTTCAAAATCAAATGATTTTTGATCTTTAAAATATTTAACGATTGTTTCAAACTCCTTTCTTTCTTCGGGAACCCTTTGAGCAATCGAATTGGAGGTAGAACTAACACCTGAATTAGTAACTTTCCTTTGAATCCCTTTAAAACCAGCAGCCTTCCCTCCCATGATATCGGCCTCACTTTCAAGGTTTTTGTCATCATTGACAGCCACACCGGATTTTAGCCGGATGGTAGGTTTTACCCTTCCCTCCTTCTGTTGTACTACATGCCATGCCTCATGAGGCAAGTGCTTTTCCTGACCAGGCGAAAGGTGAATATCAGTTCCTTTTGCAAAGGCTTTCGCTTTCAATTGAGCTGGTTTGGAGGAATTCCTGTGTACCTTCACATCGTCAAGTGATTGCCCGGACAGGTTTTCAATGCCTGCTTTGAGATTGTCTGGTAACCCGGTTTTATTGGACTTTACGACGGGTTCCGATTTTTCAATTTGTGAATTATCTGCTTTTTTTTGGATCGTACGCACCCGTTTCGATTGCTCACTATTATCAGCCATTTCCTGAATAGACTTTAATTGGGCGGATTCTTTACGGTTGTCTTTAAACTTTGGCTGTATCGAATCAGCCTTTTCAACTTTTTGTTGACTATCCTGACGACTACTAATGATCTTTTTATCCTTTCCTGACTTCATATCAGTGTATACCAATATCTGTAAAAGGTTACCCCAAAATCAGGAAAAAAACAGCAAGCTTTATTCCCTCAGATTAAGGGTTTTACGGTGATAACTTTTTATCTTTTCTAACGGAATTAATCAAATAATTTGATGATCTAATATAATCGATCATAAAGATGCGGCTATTGCTTGTTACGGTTAATAAGAAAGAAATATGACATCACTATATCGTCGGTTACTTACATTCGTTATATCCCTATCCATGCTCGTAGGATACATGACTTGCGAAGGACAAAACCCTGATGAAATATATGTATCCACCGAATGCAATGAGATATACCGGGTAGATGTAAAGAACTGTACCGCTGAATTAGTCCTTCAAAACTCAATACAGTTTCTGGACATTGCTATCAACCCCATCGACAAACTATTATATGGAGTTGATCAAAACAATGCTCTTTGGCGGATGAATCCATTCACCCAGGCAACTTCCAGAATCGGCAGAACCAGCATTGGAACAAATGCGCTTACTTTCTCGAGCCAGGGAATCTTATATGGTATGTCCGGTCTAAGCAGTTCTTTATACAGCATCAATGTACAAACCGGTGAATCAACAATTTTAGGATCTATTAGCGAGCAAATCTTTTCTGCCGGCGATCTCAATTTTTACAGAGGAGATCTGTACATGTTTGCAACGCAAAGAAGAGTTGTTAAAATCAATTTAGAAGATATTCCCAACTCAAGAGTCGTTTCATTCATCGGTTTACAAGACGTTTTCGGTGCTACATCAGCAGGATGTGATTCTCGCTTCTACGTGTCATCCGACCTTAACCTCTATGAAGTCCGTGACGCCAATTTCCTGAGACCTGATACCATTTGTAGCAATATCGTCCCTTGTACCATATTTGGCGCCACTTCACTGGTAGAGTCGGTAGGTGAGCTGGATCTCGGACCTGACAAAGATCTATGTGTCGGAGATGAAATTATCCTCTATGCCAATGCTGATGCAGACACTTACAGGTGGCAGGACGGATCGACACGAAGTAGTTTTAAAGTTACCGAAACAGGTACCTACTGGGTAGAAGTCTCCAATGTGTGTGGCACGTTTGGTGATACGATTGATGTTGTATTCAATGAATTTCCTGAGGTAGAGATTACAGGAGACCTCACCTATTGTGAGGGTAGAACAACTACTCTTACAGCCATTGCCAATGACGAATCAGTTTCTTTGATATGGAGTAATGGAAAAACAGAGCCGGTCATTGAGATTAATTCACCTGGTGCGTACTCGGTCATTGCTGGGGCTAACAATTGCTTCACATCCGATGATGTTGAGGTAAGTGAAGAATTCTGCCTGACAATTCTCGAATTACCAAATGTATTCACGCCAAATGATGATGAATCTAATGAGGAATTTATTCCAATACGCATAGAAGAAGTAAAGTCTATGACAACTTACATCTTTGATCGGACCGGAAACAAAATATTTGAAACAGAAAAGCTGGCCATCAGGTGGGATGGGAAGCTTCCAAACGGCAGCAATGCTTCTGACGGTGTCTATTTTTGGTGGATCAAATACACGAATTTCCTCGAAGAAACTAAAGAAAGAAGGGGTACAGTTACCTTAATGCGATAAAACAACTGTTGCTACACAAATCCGTTATTTATTATCTTATACTAATACCTGGTAAGGTAAATCATCGACTCTTTATAATCCGGAATCCTTTCTTCATAGGTGAATAACCTGGTGGATTCAAAATTTTCACTGCGTCTGAAGACAATCTGCCGGTCTGGTTTGAGCCATGTAAGCTCGTAGTTTTTGATATCTTCATGGAGCGAAATAGTGCCTTCGGATTTGTCCAGAATATTGCCGGATTTAACAGCTACGACAGACAAAGAATCCAATGGTTTGATCCGGAAAGATCCGTACTTACGCATCAGTTCAGATGTTAAATCCCGATCTACCTGATACTTCATTCTGGCAATATGTTGATCGAAAAAACACAATAGCAGGTTGCTTCCTTTTATATCTTTTCCGTGATAGATTGTATCCTCGTAATTGTGGTAGTAAATCGCCCGATCTTTGAAAAAGGACCCGAAGTATTTGAAATTATTTAAGTCGGTTAGGTGCAGGCTATCACCGATAGCAAATGACTTTTTAGTCAGTTTTTTAATCCCCTTAAAAGTACTTGCGGATAATCCTTCAGTTTGATTAACAGGCTGCTCATTAAACTCAGCGGTTTGCTCCCCTTCTTTACAGGAGAACAAAAAACAAAGCATAACGACGATTGCCAATGATACGGACTTCATACGGTCAGGTTTTGTGGTTTTGAATAAAACAAACTACCTGAAGTTCTATACGTAATCTCCTATCAATTGGTTAAAATCGGCCTCCATTTCCTTAAAACGACCTTCTACTTTCTCCAGAAAGGAATTTTCCATTACTACTTCAGACAAATCCACACCTGGTAGCAAATCCATTTCACTGATTTTGTAGGTCTGCTCAAAAGCTCCTTGTTCTACTTTTATCAACAACTTGTTATTCCAGGAGTAGATGGTAATGTTATACCTTTCTCCGGGTATCTCTTTAACGACTCTCATACACTAAGGCTGTTTTATTTCCACACTATGAGTAAGGTTGATATCCGCATTGAGTGATCCTGCTACCGAGCAATATTTCTCTACCGCCAGCGTAAGACCTTTGTAAATCTGGAAGCAGAAATTGGTGGTATCAGGAGAGAGGAGTTTCCGAGAAAGTTCACTGAT
>JBCBHL010000501.1:0-4351 GCA_038525605.1 Bacteroidota bacterium | reverse complement strand
ATTGTGATTTAATAATAAATACAAAGGAAAGCCATCAACTATTGATGGCTTTTCGAAATGATTATTTTTTTGTGATAGTACAATCTTTTGCATCATTGGCACATCGGTGTATAATGTGGTCATCCAAATTAAAGCTTGAATATGTATGCAATTTATTATCAGGAGCAAAGTGCTCCTCATCTTCTATTGCTTTTGCCTGATTGGAAATTAAAAAAAGACCTGCCAAAACTGCTGTTGAAAACGAAATTCCTATAACTTTTTTCATAATAGTAATTTTTATTGAATAATGATTTTTAGTTTTTTTTTAATGAGCTAGCGATTTTACACTGCAATCCTTCGCTTCATCATTACAAACGGCAATCACATAATCACCTACATCAATAATTTTCAGTGATCCGGTAACCGGAGTAAAGTGCTCCGGGCCTTCGTAAGCATTTAGTTGCATAACACTCAAACTCAAGAAAGTTAATAGCATGAGCGAAACATTTAAAATTTTTCTCATTTTCATAATATTTATAATTTAAAAACTAATAATTGATAATAAAGCCTGCAAATAATCTAATACTTGAAGCCATTTATATAAATTACTTATTGAAAGGTAAAAATCTTAGTATTTCAAGTTTTGTCCCATCAAATAAATCATCCTGCGGAGGACGTTTATGACTACCCTTAAATTTCTATTGGATTTTCAGCGTAATTTCTACGTAAAATTCAAACAGTTTTTAATTTAGCACAGATATAATTATTTACTTTATTGGCTGTAAGGTAAATACTTTCTTTAAGAAAACAAATTTTTTACAATTTTTTTTAAGATTTTAATGTCTGGGTTTCTTAAACATCTCGAATCATCAGAGAGATGAAAGATCATGATTTTTGTGAAATTCCCATCATCGCACTGACCGCCGGCAACATCCTAGAGGTGCAAAACGAAGCATTTGAAATCGGTATGAATGATTTCGTCACCAAGCCATTCAACCCGGATGAACTGTATGCAAAGATTAAGAAACACTTGAAGTCTGATCTTTTAAAAAGTTGAGAGTTGTTTTTAAAAAGTTAATGGCCGATTCGTCTCAGGGATCATTTTAAACTTTGAATCGATTGGCGTAAGATTTTGCCCAGAAAAATCTCAGGCTGTGATCTATTCCCATAGCTTCACCTGATTTATATACGAAAAAGGTGTCGTAACGAGATGCATTGAAAACTTCATTAAAATATGCAGTACCAAACCAAAAATGTCAGGTTACTTCATATTAAAGTAACCTGAGGAATGTTATTAGCCTTAATGAGCTATTTCAGGTCTCCCATCCGTTATTACGCCATCTATAACCGAACAGTTTTTGGCAGACCCATTGCAGGCAATTATAGGCCCATACTCAGAAATATGATGTTTGTACTTAGAACTTTGTGCATTCGATTGTGACACATTCATAAAGAGACCAATAGCACTAATCAATACCACAACAATAGAAAATAATTTCAATTTTCGCATTTTAATTAAAGTTTAGTTAATAATTTTTTTAGTCGTGCAGAATCACATCAATTACTGATTGATCCTGTATCTGTAATTCAATAAAACTCTTAATGAATCCAAAGTTTTCAGCTATATGATCGATAAGCCTAGAATCATATATAATTGTCAGTCTATCCGGTGTCAGGTATTTTTTAAAAATCGTTTTGTCATACGTTATTTTACTACTCGACGAGTAATAGATCAGGTGACTGGTTTTATCCGTTTCTAACTTACTTTTTAGGTTTGCATAGCAGATATGGCATCCATTATCACCAACGATAAAAACACGGTCTTTTTCTAAAATATTTTTTTCACCGATCTGGCCTACTAAGAAATTTATTTGCTCAGTTTTTGAATCATTTTGACATCCTGCCAATAGCATAAAAGCACACAATAAAATGGTCGTGTAAAGTTTCATTTTTTTAAAGTGGTTTTAAATTTAAAGGCATAAATATCTTCATGAACATTAGGGTCAGTCAGCAGAAAAATGTGGTTATCGTTAGTTGCTTTCAACTCATATCCATTAATATGTGGTGGAAGTTGTGTTGCAAATTGTTCTCCGGTTTCAAGGTCGATTACATGAAGTACCTTTCGACTTTGAACACTCTTGCGTATCTGATTAAAATCATTTGGTATCAGTTCAGGTGCAATAGGTTTGTGGTAGATCATGTAAACATATCGGCTGCCCAAACTCAATGATAAAAGAGAACCAATAGAAAACTTTATTCTGGATTCCTCAACCAGCATATCCTCTGTATTTTCAATAAATCTAAATGAAGTAGATCGACGGTATGGACTAACAATAAATTTCATTGGATAAATTCTCTTAAGATTCCAGTCTTGATCGTAAACATGGAGTGCCTTATTGAAATCATAATACACATAATACTCATCAGCACCAATATCAAAATAGGGAGTTGGTACTTTCCAGAATTTCTCATTACCACTTAAAGCCTGCTGTATGACCTGATTATCTGAGAATGGTAAACGTAACTCAACATCCGCAACAGTTAAGTTTTTAATGTCAATGGTCAGTTCAGCCAAGCTGAACCCATCGTAATAGTTTTTTTCATATCGATTATATGTAGTGCTATTTAATGCGATGAACACTTTGTAAATATCCTTTTTCAGCTTCTTTATTCTTAAATGTGATTCATAAGGAGCAGGAAAATATCCTGCTAATGCATCAGATAGATTGATTGATCCTACAAAATCATGCTTATCATTAAAAATATTGAGCTTGGAAACATTATATTGTTGCAGCACAAATAAATATTCTCCTTCAGAATCGTACAAAGACTCAATGAAACTCATATGCTCTTTGGGAGCATCACCGGAACTACTAATATGATGAAATTCCCCACTTTCATCAATGGCCGTCAAATCAAGTAGCGGATATTTAAAAGCAAGCACCTTTCCTTCCTGAATATTAGCAATATCGAAATGTTGATAAACCAGCGAATCATTAAACAAAGGAAAGCTGTCAACTAACTGCAAAACGATTTCACCGTCTGGTCGTTCCACAAGGTTTTCATTCTTACTACAAGCTAAAATGACTGTAAAGACACATATGTAAAGCAGCTGTCTCATCAGCCAAATTCAACTTTAAAAATAAACAGGGATCTATCTTCAGATTCTTCGTTCACCCTACCTGTAATGGCTAGTCTACCTCCTGGTAAAGCTTGAAATTTGAATCCGACTAAATTTGGAGGTACTAACAGATCAAACTCTCGTCCGTCATCGACATTGATCGCATGCAACACAAACTCCCTGTCAAATACGCCAGATTCTGGAATCTGCTCTTCTCTTATAGGTTTTCGATAAGTAAATAAAAAGTGATTATTCACAAATCCGGTATGCGTAATGGTATGATTTGTATATTGCAGTTTTCTTTCGACAAACAAACGCTTTTTTGTATCGTCGATTTCTTTAAAAGGAACAGCATAACCATAAGCCGGATATTGATAGGATACCGGATAGGTTTCTACCAAATTCCATAAGGTATCATATTTAAAAGCCAATTTTGAGGTTTGATACATCACATAATAATGATCGGCTCCTCTGGTAAAATTTGGCGTCATAACCTGCCATTTTAATTCGTTAGCTGAGAGTGCTTTTTTAATAGCAGGAACCTTATCTTGAGTCAAAAAATATTGGGGTTTACTGATTGTATAATCTTCTATGTTTAAAATAAACTCCACTAGACCATAAGCATCATAACTCTTAGGATTGTATTGGGAGTTTAACAAATCCTCCACACTGAATACAAGCTTGTGTTCATTGGGGCCGTACTTAAAAACCTGAAAATGAGTATTCGCTAATTCAGGAAAGTATCTGGTATTGAGTTCATCAAACCTAATCGTATGCTTGTATTCATAAGCCTCATTAAAAATATGCAATCTCGTTACATTATATTGCTCCAATACATAAAGATCTCCATTAGGCGCTATGATGGGTTCTGCTATATTGGCTAATTCGCCAGGTGCTTCTCCAGCTTGTGTAATTTGCCGAACTTCTCCGGATTCAAGATCAATTACTGATAAATCTAAAATAGGATAGTTGAAAGCCGACACTTTGTTGATTTCAAGATTTCTAAAAAAATGGAATTGAAAAGTATGAACCTCATCGAATAAAGGGATGGTATCAAGTGGTATTAAGGTAATGTCACCAACAGTATTATTACTAGCAGTTTTTTCAGATTGCATACAACTGATCAATGTACCGAAAAAGAAGGCAATGAATATAATATGTCTTATCATTTTAAATTGTGATTTAATAATAAATACAAAGGAAAGCCATCAACTATTGATGGCTTTTCGAAATGATTATTTTTTTGTGATA
>JBCBHL010000500.1:0-4357 GCA_038525605.1 Bacteroidota bacterium | reverse complement strand
CTAATACTTTCAAAATATGAATGCGATAAAAAAAATCGGCAGCCTGCTGCTTATGGGCCTGCTATGTCAATTATTTTGGTCTTGCACGGAAGAATATAAAGACTCTTCCAACGAATCAGCAGTTCAATTACTCAGTGATACCTCTGCAATGGAGATTCAAAATATCCTGAGAGCATTTAAAGACCGTGACAGTACTGAAAGAATTTTTCAGAAATTTCAAGACCCTCCGGAGGCTAGTTCCAGGAATGGAAAATTTATTCATGATTTAGATATCAGGTTTGCCCGCAATGAGTTCTTTGATTACAAGAAGCACAGAAACATATCGCTATATCATCGAAGTTACAATGGTGGATTAACAGGTGTTACCTGGCGAGTAAAGCCAGGGGACTCGTTGTATATCAACTTATTCAATAAGCTGGAAGCAAAGACGCATCGGCAAAAGGTAGTATGTAATGAAGACAGTAATGTGTGTTACGACTTTAAATACGATAGTGTGTCCGGTACCTGGGATAAAATCGAACAAATGCACCATCATGGTGACAGTATCAACATAATTGATTCTGCAAACTTCAACAATACCAATTTACATGTACATGGTCTCCACGTTTCGCCCAAAGGGCATAGCGACAATGTTTTTGTAAACCTCAAGCCAGGGCAGGATTTTCAAAACAGAATTCATATTCCTGAAAATCATGCGCAGGGATCTTTTTGGTATCACGGGCATGTGCATGGTTCCACCGCCATCCAGGTCTCTTCAGGCATGGCAGGTGCGCTCATCATAGAAGGGGGGCTGGACGAACAAGATCAGATCAAAGAGATGAAAGAGCGCATTTTCATGCTCCAGCAAATGCCTTACATTATCGAAGATGGACAAGCCGTTATTAAATATGTTTCTGATACTACTTCCAGCTTAAATACATTCGGAAATAGAACCTGGAAACCAGGCAAGTGGCGAACTACTATCAATGGTCAGGTGCTACCAGTTGTTAACATGCAGAAATCTGAAGTACAGCGATGGCGTTTCTTTCACGCAGGCATCAGAGAAAGTGTTAATCTCAAATTGGTAAGTGTACCCAAAAACAATCAGCTCAACAGGGAGAAACTGCATGTTATTGCAGAAGATGGTATTGCCTATGGTCGTCTTGATAAAGCTGACAGTATGCTCCTGCATCCGGGCTATAGGGCTGATCTGCTGGTAAAAGCACCTCGCGAACCGGATACTTTGTTACTCATCGATGATGTATCAAAGGAATTAGGTGAAATTACAGAAATCACTGGTGATAAGGTGCCTATTACAGCTGCTTATGAATCATTAAAAGTCCTGGCAATAGTAATTGTTAAAAAAGGAGATAAGCCTGTAGCCACTAAACTACCTACTAGCGATAATCTGGCAAAATATGCTCCATACAAGTCATTAGAAGAGAAAGGCATTACAACTATTGATGACGAAACGATGACTTTTGACATTGATGTAAAATCAGAACCAGAGAGGTTTTTAATAGATGGAAAAACTTATCACCCCGACTCGCTACCAAGAACATTGAAGCTCAATCAAATACAAGATTGGCAATTGTCATCCGATTTGGGAAATCATCCTTTTCACATTCATGTAAACCACTTTCAGGTGATAGCCAGACAATATCGAAAAAAGATTCCTGTCAAAAACGGCGAGAGAAAGTGGAAGTGGGGACCGTGGGGAGACGAAGTACCAGTTAAAAACCCTATCTGGAAAGACACTTACATGGTCAATGGGGAGGAGAGGACTGTTGTCCGAACGGCTTACAAAGACTTTACCGGACAGTTTGTGATCCATTGCCACATCCTTTTACATGAGGACATGGGCATGATGCAGCGTGTTGAGATTATCGACGAATCCACGAATCAATCACAAGCATCCGTACTCCGTAATTCTGTAACAGGTGAGCGGTTGGCGGTGTGTCGGTAGGCTTATAGCACTAATCTTAAAATATTATTTATTCAAACTTTAATTACAATGGATCGAAGAGAATTCACAAAAAAAGTAGGTGTGACAATTGCTGGAATTCCGTTGGCATCTTCTATGATAGAATTTGCCACTAAACAGGAAAGCGTACGCCTTAGAAAGAACATAGAAAGCCTGAGTCCTGATGAACTAGCTAATTACAAACATGCTTTGACTATTCTAAAAGAGCGGAAAAACAATGAGGAAAACAGTTTCTATAGTCTGGCACAAATGCACAATACCAGTGACTTTCAGTATAGGTGTCAGCATGGGAATGACTTATTTTTACCATGGCACAGGGGTATGTTATATTACTTTGAACAGGAGCTTCAAAAAACGGATCCACCACGTACCAGCAATGTTACAATTCCATATTATGATTTCACTAAAATACCTTCCATAGGAAATAGATTTCCGGCGGTTTTTGAAGATATCAACTCCATCCTGGGAATGAGATGGTCGAGAAGGGGATGGACAGCCAACAACAGAGCAGTTAATAGTTCTGGTAATACCCCTCCTTTGATAGCTCCCCGTGGTATAAATGACCTGATGAATCTTAACTGGATTGATTTTGGAGGTAAGGTAGGTAGTCCCGGGAAAATAGAAAAACCGCACAATACTATGCACAATACAGGAATAGGAGGAGTGCTTAGAAGTACCTACACCGCCGCTTATGACCCTTTATTCTGGAGTTTTCATACCTTCATAGATTTGATTTTCTGGCGCTGGCAAAGAGAGTCATCACATTCCATTCCTCAAGGTCGTTTTGATGAAAAAATGAAATTTCAGGGTATGTGGGATGATATGAAATTTGGAGATGCAATTGATGTAGAGGCACTAGGGTATCGTTATGAATATCAGACAGAAGAACTCTTTACTGCTGATAAAAGACTTGCATTTTTTGGTGCAGCACAAGCTGAAGGTTCTTTTTCTCAGAATAACCCGTTCATTGCTGGTTTGGCTAACAGAAGCAAGATTAACTGGACTAATACGTTTTCCTTGAAACCAATGAAAAATCAGTTCTCAAAAGCTGTTTTTAAACTTACGGACTTTGTTCACCTTGAAGATCACAACATTACTGGTTTTATATATCTGCATCCATCTAGTGAGAAATTTAATCCAAGATCTCCATTGTTTATAGAAAGGTATCTGGTTGACTACCTCAGCATTTTTGGAATGAAAAGTATGGGTGGTATGGAGATGAAATCAGACTATTCATTTGATCTGACAGGAGAGATGAGAAGGGTTACTCAGCTGGCAAAGAGTGAGATGTGGACAATTTCTTTAGCACTATCGATTGAACGCCTCAGCCTTTCTAAGGAATTGGATAATACTAAATCCAAACCTGTAAGCAAATCGGCTGCTGAGCAAATGATCAAGATCAGGAACGCCGAATTACAATACATAAATTAAAATATTAAAGAATTATGAACAGAATACCACGTTTTGAATTGCACATTCTTCCAATGATAAGAACTATCGACAAAGAAAGAATGATTTGGTGGAAAGATCTACATGCAACTGAAACCTACTACGATACATCAGGAAAACCGTTGATGGATAACATTTGGAAAATCCAGAAATACCTGAAAGGAGAAGGCTCAAGACCCGTTATGCCACCTGTATACTATGGTGGTCCATGGCCTGATGAATGGGTTTCATTGTTTGATCGCTGGGTGGAGGAGGGATGTCCGAGGTTATCGAAAGCTTCCGGAAGAGATTATCAAGCTGATAGAGAGAATGATAATAAAGTGTTTTTGTTTGGAGTTGTTGATGCGCCTTCTTCCGGAAAAAGTTTTGAAGCATGGTTTTCCCGAAACCTCAATCACCCCCAACAGTTCTTTTATGAAGTGTGGGTAGAAGAGCACAATGATTCAAAAATCAGCTCAGGTGAAAAAGAATTGGAAATGCCTGTTGTCAATATTGGCTCAGACGTTAAAGAGATATTCGTATCTGACATAAATGGGATACATAGCATACCAATTAATAAACAATAGTATGTTACAATACACCAGAGCGTCCTTTTAGGACTCTGGTGTACCTCAATTAAGCGCCTTATTTGTACAGATGCTTTTTAGGACACCTAAGAAATATGTGCTTTGCAGATTGAAGCTTTCAGCGAAGGTCTGCTCTGACCCAAGAAACGAGTGATTGAACTCAGGAAATGAGTATTCTGCCTCAGGAAATGTGTGCTGTCACCCAAGAAACGTGTGTTCTGACGCAGGAAATGCGTATTTCAGTGCAAGAAATGCGTGCTTCCACTCAGGAAATGCCCGCTGTCGGGCCGGAAATGTCTGGTGTCAACCAGGAAACGTCTGCTGTCAACCAGAAAATGTGTACTGTCGAGCCGGAAATGTGTGCTGTCGACTGAGAAAC
>JBCBHL010000499.1:0-4359 GCA_038525605.1 Bacteroidota bacterium | reverse complement strand
TCAAATATTTCTACCCTTCTGATGAGGCTCAGGAAATAGATTGGGATTTGTTTGCAATTTATGGAGCAAAAGAATCGGGCAAAGCAAAAACAAAGCAAGATTTAAAAATGGTATTACAGCGTTTGTTCAAACCCATTGCACCTACACTAAAAATTAGCTTCTCGCTTGATTCTACATTCCATTACCAACTTCCTGATTCTATAAAAAACCATGAAATTGACACTATTACATGGCAACACTATGGTGCTGGTGAAATGTCAACTAAAGGATACTATAAAAGTACCAGAACAAATAGAGATGAGGTTATAAATCATAAAAATGAAAGATCGTTTACAATTTTAGATTTGGGTGAAACTAAGACAAATTACGATAGTATTAAAATTGAAATAAAAACAAAACATGATGGCACCTCTTGGAACACTGTTTCAGATTTAACAGCTGGTTTTCTAAGAAAAAATAGCCAAAGAAGTTTCAGTGAAAAGAAAAGCATATTTAATAAAGATTGGGAAACGGTTGAAATCAAAGAATTAGTCAATTTTGATTTAAAAAGTATACTTCTATACATTAGCCTGTACAATAAAGGCAGATTAATAATAGATAATATTAAGCTTTATGGTAAAAAACAAAATAATTGGTTAACTCTAAATAAAATAGATTTTAGCGATTCTTTAAAAGTCAATTTTGTCCGAAAGAACACGAATATACTTTACAAAGAAAATATAATAAACAATGTAGGTTCAAATGGTAGTCATGCATTTGTTGTAAGTAGTCAGGAAATAGCAAAAAAGACTAATCTGTTATATAAAGAAAAATTAAAAATTGAAGATCTTATTACTAAAAGTATAGGGAGTGGTCTATTCTGTAGTTTTCCCCCCGTTCTATTGGGAGACAGTACTGGTACTTTCCCAAAATCTAATAGTACTTTGCTACAGGCATTAAAAAAGGATATTAACAAATTGAATTTAACTCCGGCAGTTGATAATACTCAGGATTTATCAATCGGAAACGTTATTATCGCTTGGAATATCTTTCAACACTTTTATCCTTATTTTGACATAGTAAAAATAAATTGGGACCAAGTATTAAAAGAACATATTAGTCTAGCTATTGATGGTCAGGAATCCACTCAAGATATTTTAAGAAGATTAATTCATCACTTGGATGACGGTCATGGAATAGTAACAAAAAAGGAAAGCAGAGAGAAAATATTCTATCCTTTTAATATTGTATCAATCAAAAATGAATTTGTTGTTATTGATACATATAGTGAAGCACTAAGTAAATACAAAGGTGCGAAATTGAGGTCCCTAAACAATGAGCGGATTGAAAAATACTATGAAAGAAAGAAAAAATACTTCTCTGCATCAAATGAGTACTCGTTACAGAATAAAGTTATTTTTGATGTAATGTCAAATTCAAGAAACAGTAATGCTTTTGGGTTTGAGCTTCTAAACGGGGAATACGATTCAATTACCATTTCACCGTCTATGGGCCCTCGTGCTTTTTACAGTCGCTTTTTAAATCGCACTGCCTTTGAACCTATTGACTTCTTAACTAAAGAAATAGCATACATAAATATAGCTAATTTCGACATAGATGATTTCAAGGCAAAATATGATACGCTAGCTACAACAAAATCGATCATTTTAGATAATCGACTAACAACATATGATTACGCCCAAGAACTTATTCCTTATTTCATTCATAGAAATGACTCAGCAAAATGGCTATTAGTTCCTAAGGTATTAAGACCTGACAACACGAAAAACCTTTCTTATGATTCTGTTGGTTGGTTTTATAAACCTAACATAGACAGGTACAGTGGACAGATATACTATCTAGTTAGTAATATTTCAAGAAGCTATGCAGAGAGTATGGCTGCATATTTTGAACAGATTCCAAATGCTACTATTGTTGGTCAACCAACGGCAGGTGTAAATGGAGATATTAATTCAATTTCAATTCCTGGAAATTATACAATAATATGGACTGGCACTAAAGTCCTCAAACATGATGGCTCTCAACTGCATGGTATTGGTATCATTCCTGATGTGTATGTGGAAAGAACACCGGAAGGTATTGCGGCTGGCAGGGATGAGGTTTTAGAAAAAGCCATTGAGTTGGCTAAGGCTTCCGCAGAGAAATAATATGCAAAAGGTTCAGAAAGATCAACTCGTTTATGATCTGCTAATTTAGTGGACTATTAGTTGAACTTATTTTCCATATAATTGCTTCATGATTCGATCAATTTGTTCCATTGTATTAATAATACTTTTTGCTATTCCGTCAAAGAGTCAAAGAAACAATCAAAAGCCTCAAGAGGTTTCTGAGGATGTCATCGAACGCCTACAAACATTCGCTAAACTCTACGGTAGCGTCAAATACTTTCACCCTAGCGATGAAGCTGCAGAGTTAGATTGGGATGCTTTCGCTATTTATGGAGCGAAAAGAATAATCGAGAGTGGCGCCTCTACAGATTTCATATCATTACTTGAAGAATTATTTGATCCGATTGCTCCAACCATGGAGATTATTCAATCAAAATCTGTTTCTAAATCTAAAATTTTCTTTTCTAAGGATAATTATGAAGAAGGTTCAAATATTGTTCGGTGGATTCATATCGGTGACGGACAATTTACGAATAGTGGAAGATATAAAAGCTACAGAGAAACGATACCACTTAAAAGTGTTGAAGATCAAAATATTGAAAAAATTTGCATTCAAATAAATAAGAAGCAAGTAGCAATCATTCCAACTGTATTACAGATTAATGAAGGAAAAACAATACCTCTTACAGATGGGAAAAATGCGAAAAACTTAGAAAAATTATTGGGTGCAACGAGAAGCAGTTACCTGGAAATTAATGATAAACTTTATTTCGCTATTGGGAACATTGTAAATGCCTGGAGTTCCGTTAAATATTTTTATCCATATTTTTCTTACAAAGAGTCCATTGCTTGGAATAATCACTTAATTAAAACATTAGAATCAGTTTTAACTAAAAGTGAAGTAAATACATCAGCTAGTTTGAGCAGATTTCTTTCTTTCTTGAATGATGCTCATATCAAGGTAGGTTCCCCGAACAAAAAGCTTTCCTATCCAGGGGTAAGCTTGGATATGGTAGAAAATCAGGTAATTGTTGAATATACAAATGATGACTTATTGATGCTAAAGGGAGCTAAGATCAAAAAAGTCGATGGAGAAGATATATATGCTCTACTACAAAAGGAACTACCACTCCAATCTTTTGGTGTAAAAGAGAGAGGGGATTATATGGCACTCAGGAGTTTGATGGGAAAAACTTTTGGAAAACCTTCTGCCATAGAAATGGAGTTACCTTCTGGAAGAGATACAACTGTAACTTTTTTTCATTGGGAGTCTTATTCTAGATATAATAAGTTAGGGTCTGCTTCTCATGAAGATATTGATCTGGTAGATAAAAGTGAAGATTTAGTTTACCTTAACTTAACAAAATTACGAAATGCTGCTTTTAAAGAGAGCTTGCAAAAATTAAAAAGTACCAAAAGTTACATCATTGATCTAAGAGGTTATCCAACATTTGAGGGTGATCATATTGAAAATTTCATTGGCTTTTTTATGAATGAAATTGACACCGCTGACTGGTTGTTCATCCCAAGAGTAAGTGAGCCTAGAACCAAAAAAAAACCTGAGTTCCAGTATAATGGATCTAATTGGAAAGTGGATCCTTCTTATTCTGGTGGGGATTCAAAGATTTATGTTTTAATCAATCACAAGGCGATTAGCTATGCAGAAAGTATCTTAGGGTATTTTAAAAATATGGAAAATGTAGTTTTAGTAGGATCACCTACTGCAGGAGCAAATGGTGATGTCAACAGATTTAAACTACCAGGAGGATATACATATAGGTATACAGGAACTAAAGTCCTCAAACACGATGGCTCTCGCCTCCATGGAATAGGATTTCTGCCAGACATTGAGGTAAGACCTACTATCAAGGGTATTATTGAAGGCAGGGATGAGGTGCTGGAGAAGGCGATAGAGCTCGCCAAAGCCTCAGTAGAGAAATAATACACAAAAGGCTCAAAAAGATCAACTTGTTGATAATCAACTCTTTTAATGGACTATCAGTTGAACTTAATTTCCATATAATTGCTTTATGATTTAATCGATCTCTCAAATCAAACAATTCTGAGGTAAGTTATCTACTTATTTCATTACCTGTTTTATGCGTAATTACATTAGAAATTTTATAAAGGGAAGTGTTTTTTAATTGCACGTGTGGCATTGATCGGTTTCACACGTGCTCTTCAGTAAAAGCACGTGTATAAATTATTTTTTCACACGTGCTTTTTGGGGTAAAAAAAGCGGGGTTTTGGC
>JBCBHL010000498.1:0-4366 GCA_038525605.1 Bacteroidota bacterium | reverse complement strand
CAAGTGAGAGAGCTGTCCCTGTAGCTGATAGTACAAGTCTCTGAAAAGAGTCCAGTCTCTGTGCTTATTTTGATAGCTCACCGAAGATTTAGAAGGAGCTTTACTAATACCCAAATGATTGAGATTGCCTGTAGCAGATCTCAATCCGTTACTTATATCTCTTACTGATTGGCTCTTGGCAAACTGACAGAATAACATAGACACTAAATGTGTCCAACTGTCATAGCCTTTTTGATGTTTATCTGTTTGCTTTTCTTTTACCAGTTTCTTGAAAGTAGGACGATCAATTTTGGAAATAATCTGTGAAAATAAGTTTAAATTCGCCATAAGAGGATTGGTGTTTGTTGTGCAACCCAAATTTACATTGGGATACAAATTCTTTCCTCTTATTTCTTAATCGTTTAGGACGCTATTGTTTTGATACTATTAAAATCAAAAGAAGAAAGTAAGGGAGAAGATTATAAAGCATCATGAGTACAGTTTGTTCATTGCTTTCCATGAAGAAAAGTGATTCTGATCAACCTGTTGCGCTCTTATCGTATGATGCTATTACAATTTTTAAACAAACCTGCCGTCAATAAACTATTCGGTAGATGCAAAGCAAACCTTTTTCAAAGAAAAGATGTTTCATGTGCTGATAATTCAAATATTATACTCATAAAGCAATGATCTGTATAAATTGCGATGAGAACTATTTAACAATCAAATTAATAAAGAATGAGTAATCCTGATATACACGACGTAAAAGACGCATTGAGAACGCCTAAATGGAGAGGTCTTATCATCATATTGGTAATTGTTCTGGCTGTATTTATTCTTAAACCCTGGGTACAAGTAGGAGCCGGAGAGCGGGGAATTGTACAAAACTTTGGTGCTGTGCAGGATAATGTGCTAGGAGAAGGAATCCATTTCAAAATTCCGTTTATGCAGGAAGTAAGCCTGATGGACGTGAAAATCCAAAAAGCGATGACCGATGCAGCTTCTTCATCGTCTGACTTGCAGGATGTTGATCTTGCTGTTGCGTTAAATTATCACGTGATTCCCGACAAAGCTAACCTGGTGTATCAGACCATTGGTGTATCTTTTAAGGAAAGAATTATCGATCCTGCGATACAGGAAGTTATGAAAGCAGTAACAGCCCGTTATACAGCAGAAGAGTTGATTACTAAAAGACCTGCGGTAAGTACTGAAATGAAGGACGCACTTACCAGTAGATTACTGGAATCTAATATTGCGGTTGACGCTTTTTCAATTATTTCATTCAGTTTTTCTCAGACGTTCACCGACGCTATTGAAGCAAAGCAAACTGCTGAGCAAAACGCATTAAAGGCTAAGAGAGATTTGGATAGGGTAAAAGTGGAAGCGGAGCAGACGATTGCCGCAGCAAAAGCACAGGCAGAGGCATTGAGATTGCAAAAAGCCAGTATTTCTCCTGACCTGATTGAATTGCGAAAAATAGAAGCCAATTTAAAAGCCATTGAAAAATGGAATGGGGTTCTACCTAATGTAACTGGTGCCGGTGCTGTTCCGTTCATTGGTGTTAATGAAGCCAAAACAAGCGGTGGTAGCGGGAATTAAGGTTAATTTTGAAAACTGATTAAACCAGATTTTATCATGTTAGGGTTTTTTAGGATGTTTTCGATATTGTAACGGTTGAGTTTTATAATTAATGCTAATTATGAATTATTTTATAAAACTAATTACTACTTGAAAT
Organism: Bacteroidota bacterium; assembly: GCA_038525605.1. Lineage (GTDB taxonomy): Bacteria > Bacteroidota > Bacteroidia > Cytophagales > Cyclobacteriaceae > JANSWY01. The sequence goes on along the minus strand of JBCBHL010000498.1, from coordinate 2,652 downwards.
TAAGAATAAGCATAAAAAACCTGTTGTGAATACTTTTAATTATGTGGCCATTTGAGAATTCTTACATAGAGCAACTGCCGGAACAGTTATACAGTCTTCAAAATCCTGAGCCTGCAGATTATCCTGAAATTGTCTATTTCAACGATGAACTGGCAAAGTCTCTTGGAATAAATCAGTTAACTGAGGATAGGGAAATGGTTAGGCAGGTTCTCTCAGGGGCACAAGTTCCTGAAGGAACGAAATCTATTGCACAAGCCTATGCCGGTCATCAGTTTGGGAATTTTACAATGCTGGGTGATGGCAGAGCTGTTTTGCTAGGTGAGTTAGTTACTGATGGCAAACGTTTCGATTTACAGCTCAAAGGAAGCGGACAAACTAAGTTTAGCAGGAGGGGTGATGGTCGGGCCACACTGGCATCAATGCTACGGGAATACCTAATGAGCGAGTCTATGCATTTTCTTGGTATTCCCACTACCAGAAGTCTTGCAGTAGTAAAAACCGGATTGCCAGTCTATAGAGAAAGTGTCAATGATGGGGCAGTCCTTACCAGAATAGCGGCTAGTCATATCAGGGTGGGAACCTTTGAATATGCCAGATTCTTCGCAAAGCCTGAACACTTATCCGTATTAACAGATTACGTTATTGCGAGACACTATCCTGATCTTGCAGAAACTAATGACAAAGTACTGAAGTTTTTTAGTGCTGTAATGGAAAGGCAGATTGACTTAATAGTGAATTGGATGCGGGTAGGCTTTATTCATGGTGTGATGAATACAGACAATATGTCTATTGCAGGTGAAACCATTGATTATGGTCCCTGTGCTTTTATGAACGCCTACCATCCTGATACAGTTTTTAGTTCTATTGATCAAAATAGCCGTTATGCCTTTAAAAATCAGCCAAGGATAGCGCATTGGAATCTCTCGGTTTTGGCAAATGCCTTGCTACCGTTGATCGATGAGAAGCAAGAAGTCGCAGTTGAAAAAGTAACTGAAATTCTTGATACATTTCCTGGTAAATTCTCAAGTAGAAATCTTGAGATGATGCGGCATAAACTGGGGATAGTCCATGCGGATGAATCTGATAAGTCGCTGATAGGAGACCTTTTACCGTTATTGGCAAATAATCAAATTGATTACACGAATTTCTTTACGGAATTGAGGAAAGATCAGATATCATCTAAGTCACTTCTTGAGAACGATCAATTCATCAGCTGGAAGCAGCGATGGCAGGCTGCTCATTCAAGAAAAGAAGACGAATTGGAAAGTTTGAAGCTGATGGAACGGCATAATCCGGTAGTCATTCCCAGAAATCACCTGGTTGAGAACGCACTGGACTCTGCTGTCAATGGCGATTATTCTACATTTGACGCGTTATTAAAGGATATGCAGTCTCCATATGGAAACAGACCGGAAATGCAATTGGTACCTGCTGGGTTTGATCAGCGTTACCAAACGTTTTGTGGCACCTAGTCTACTAAATGTCACTTAACATACATAAACATTAATGAAGCTTATACGTCTTATTAAACATATTAATTATGATTTATGCGTTAAGAGTTGGCTTCTTGCTAGTTTTACGTAATTGAATATATTGAAATTTGTACTGTTAAATTTATTGACATGCCCAGAATCAGATTGAATAAAGTTCATTGCAGATTACCAGATGAAATCGATAAAGATGAAATCTATTTAAAGTTTAATTCTAATAAGATTTGGCCTAAAGGACAGTTCTACCACAGAGTAGATACAGGAGATGTCGCGCCGATAGGTGTAGAGCTCGATGTTGCGGAAGGATGGAACGAAGTAGAGTTATGGGATTTCGATTTTTTGAGTAGAAATGACTTTTTGGGTAAGTTTAGATTCAAAGTAGATGAGACGCCGGGGGCTTACTCCAATACGATGAAATTGGTAGAAGAGAACAGTACCGCCAGCTATGTGCTTGACTGGGAGATATTTAATAGAGAAGGTAAGAGTGTGGTGGATGACTGATTCTATTGGTTCGTTAATGCTCAAATCTATTATCAGAAATTGTCGAGGCGAATAGATTATTTCCAATATAATAGACAGAGTTTGACTTCTTGAATCTTTGTATAGATCAGATTGGCATTTCTTAATTGTCTGTTGTTTCTTTCAATACTAATGACGTGGGCAAAGCATGTACTGTATTTTTCATCAGTGGTTGCACTCACATTGAAATTGAAATCATAACGAGTAGTAAAAAGCAAATCGCTAATTTCATTCGAATCACGTTTCGATGCAATTTCTGCATAACGCGCAGCACCGTATGCTTTCTTTTTTTAAGTTGGGAACTCGTTAGTCGCTACTGATATACCGAAACGCAAGTATTCCGCCTTATTTGCTTACTTTTTGAAAACCTGACCGTTAATTGATTTCCTAAAACAATTCGCTGATCGAGCAGTAATTTGATCAATATCATTATTTCCATTGATGTAAATCTCCTGTCTGATAGATTAAGAAAGGGTTGTTTATAATCCCTGAAATCAGGGAGAGAGAGCACAACTTCATCTTTTAATTTTGATTTGGATTTGAAATAGCTTGAATCAGGCGGTAACTGAAAAGCCACAAGAGAGTAGGTTTAATCAATCGAACAAATATGAAAAGATGAAGTTGTGCTCTCTCTCCCTGATTT
>JBCBHL010000497.1:0-4388 GCA_038525605.1 Bacteroidota bacterium | reverse complement strand
CAATGCTCTATAAAACAATGGGAAGAATAGCAGATGCGGAAAAGCTCATTGAGCAAATGATGTCTCTTACCATTCAGTATCACGGAAAAAATAACACCACTTATGCTTTGGCATTACTCAACTCGGCTGGCATTTATTTTGCCCTGAATAAATACGATCAGGCATTGACAAATTATCAGGAAGCCGATCGGATATATCATCAGATATATCAAACAAAAATTAATCATGGCAGCTCATATGCACTGCAGAATATGGCATCCATCCTGGAAAAGCAGGGCGATATCAATGAAGCAGAAAACATATTACTTGAAAGTGCCAGGATCAAGAAAAAGCTATTTGGCGGGAAAAACTGGAATTACGCTCTTTCAATGAAAGCATTGGGAATGTTTTACAATAACGTCAATCGCTTTAAAGAATCGAAAAAATGCCTTAAAGAAGCGATTGAAATCATCAATTACAATTATGGTGATCAGTCTGATAAGCGATTTGAGTTTCAATACAGGCTTGTTCGCACGCAAATTAAGGAATCTCCCGATGAGAAATATTTTGGCGACTACCTGGACGTGATGAAATTTACGATCGAAAAAATCTCTTTAAACCTGCCCTTTTTAAATGAGTCTGAAAAAAAAGAATTCTGGGACTCGAGATCAAAGATGTTTAATCACTTCTACGATTACTCAATCAATTTATCCGACAGTGCCAAAATCTACAATGTTTCCGGAGCACTCTATGACCTGCAACTCACTACAAAATCGGTTCTGCTAAATTCGATGACTAAATTGAGAAAAGACATAGAGCGCTCAAACGACTATGAATTGAAGGCATTGTTTGAAAAGTGGACACGAAAAAGAAACCTGTTTGCCAGGGCTACTGCAATGTCGATCAAAGAACGGGAAGAAAAGCTCATCGATCTTGATAGTCTGAAGAACGGTATCAACGAACTCGAAAAAGAACTTTCTGTAAAATCAATCTCATTTTCGAGAGACACACTTAGCAAATCTGTGTCCTGGCGGGATATTCAGTCTCAGCTTCAACCAGATGAAGCAGCTATTGAGCTTTTGAAGTATAAAATTCCCAGAAAAAACCTGGATGACTCGATTTGTTATGCCGCCTTGATTGTTACTGATCAAACCCCAGACAAACCGACGATCGTCTTGTTTCCAAATGGTAATGACATGGATAAGGAAGACTTTAAAAACTATCGTAAGACATTGTCTCAGTTTAAAATCGATAAGCTGTCCTACAGTAAGTATTGGAAACCCATCCAACAACAACTAAGGGGAACCAGGAAAGTGTATTTTTCTGCTGACGGTATTTACAACCTGATCAATCTCAACACCCTATATAACCCTGAAACGGGGAAATACTTAATCGACGAACTTGATATCCATCTGGTTACCAGCACAAAAGACATCAGCCTCTTCTCAGAAGACAAATTAGAGTTTGACAAAGAAATGACTGCCGGTTTGTTTGGAAACCCGAGCTATCTGCTAAACGAAAGTCAAATGACAGTCGGTCAGGGTAAGCAGCCGGACAAGTCACAAAGTCGCGGAGATAATAATCAGCTGTCAGAAGTGTATTTAAGGGACTTTGATATTTTGGAGCAGACAGAAAAAGAAGTAAAGAAAATAGCAGCAATTCTTAAAAAGAATGATTTAAAAGTTCAGACGTATCTGGATAGTGAGGCATTAGAAGAAAAGGTAAAGTCTATTTCTAAACCTACCATTTTACACATTGCGACACATGGTTTTTTCAAAGACGGTGATCCTGTAACTAATAAAACAGAGGGAAGTCTGCCCATGCTTTCATCCGGACTTGTATTTGCCGGAGTAAGCGATTATTACCAACTAAGTGACAGAAGAGATAAAGAAGACGGTATTCTTACTGCCTATGAGTGCTCTACACTGGATTTGGCACAAACAGAGTTGGTGGTTCTTTCAGCCTGTGAAACAGGGCTTGGCCATCTCAGTAATGGAGAAGGTGTTTATGGATTGCAGAGAGGACTCAAAATATCGGGTGCCAAAAGCGTGATGATGAGCTTATGGAAGGTAAATGACCTGATTTCACAGGAACTGATGACCACTTTTTATCAGGAGTGGATGCGGACGGGTAATAAATTAGCAGCTTTTAGGAATGCACAACAGAAACTCAAAGAGAAATATCCACACCCCTACCACTGGGGTGGTTTTGTACTAATCGGTGAAAATACAATTTTGAAAGACTCGGGAAATAATCAAATAATTTTGATTATTTCAATCATCGGAATATTACTTCTGTCTGCATTTTTCTTTGCCAGGTTAAAAAGGTGATTAGCATTGATTGGCATAAAATAGCAATATAATACATCACTCACTTGATAGAGACTCTGCCATAACGACCATCACCGACCAAATTAGATTTCATTTTGGTTGAGTTTGCTCAACAACTCTTCTTTTTTATTCCTGGGAATGACTAATCCGTCACTAAGAGAGTCAAAATAAACCTTGTTCTCCATAATCTTATTCATATACTTAAGGTTGATAATGGTATTGTTCTTTAGTTGAAAAAAGTCATCATTATTTTTCAAGTACTTTTCATAGAAGCCTGCCAGAGAACTCAAAAACATGATTGGTCTTTCTTTACTGACAAGCCTGGCATACAAATAATGATCACTCACCGTCAGAGTTATCAGTTTATTGAATTCAATTTTCTCTTTAACATTTCTTGCACTATTGACCCACAATGTACTTTGCCTTGTGCCTATCACCATTGTCTCCACCTGCTCTTCACTTGTTCTTATGTGCGCTTCCGCCAACATAATCGCATCCTTTAAGCCATTCAACAGATAAGGTTTTCTGAGGTAGGCAATTGGAAGTGTGTTACGAGCCTTATTAATTCCCACGACATCAGGCAATCCTGAAATAAAGATAAAAGGAATCTTACTTTTAATCTTTTCAGCCACATCTATCCCGGTTTTCCCTTTTTCGTCTATCTTGATATCCAAAAAGGCAAGAGATATACTGAAGTTTTCTAGATGGTAAATAGCTTTATCATAGTTGTTTGCTATGTAGATATTATCAAAATACTCGCCATATATGGAAATAATGTCTTGCTTTAATTGTTCCGCAATTATTAGGTTATCTTCTACTATCAGTATGTTCATGCAAGCGCATTTTCTGGTTTTGTTGTGTCCAATAAAAAGGTAAATGTAAACCTTGTACCTTCATTTGGTGTAGAATCATAAGAATATGTACCATTTGTTTGTTTCAGGAGGCTTTCCAAAATGTAAAATCCATCCTGATTTGCCTGAAACTGATGATTCAATCCTATTCCATCATCTTTAAATTCCAGAGTCACCTCCTTATCTTTTGTACTTAGATTAACAGAAATGAGCCCCTCCCCTTCCGGAAAAGCGTGTTTGAATGCATTTATTGTTAATTCAGTTATTAAAAGTGCCACTATTGTCAATTGTTCAGCAGGTAGTACGATTCTGGAAATAGATTGTTGAAAGCGGATGTTTTGTCCCGGAAGACTAAATGAGTCCTGCAATTCTACGATCAGTTCATCTATAAAGTCTGATACATAAACCTCATCGTCCATGCTCTGATGAATGTAAAGAAAACTCTCCAGGTTAGCCAGACCAAAGACCATTCGCTCAATTCGCTCCATATCTTTTTCTACAGTAGGATCTGATAGGTTTTTCTTTAAACTTCGCAATAAAACCACTATCCTGTTGTAACCATTTTTGTTTCTGTGGCTAATCTCCGCTTTTTGAGCATCTTTCAATTTATTATGTTTTAGCAACAGAGTGTTTCTCTTACGAGAAGTTTTGTAGGCAAACCATAACAAAGAGGCAATAATTACAGTAAGAAATGCCACCGAGACTGTGAAGTAAAGACTTATTCTCTGTCGTCCTTTTTCTAAAGTAATGATCTTGTTCTGTTGTTCAAGTTTCAATGCCCGCTCTTGTTCGGCTTTTAAGTCATAAAGAGCCTGTGTTCTAGTAACTTTTAATCGTTCCTCTTCAAATACTGATTGCTCCAGGAAGTATAGGCTATCGGCCAGAACCAGTGCAAGTTTGAAATTTCTGTTATCTGTGGCCAGCCTCTTTCTAAAAAGAACATTTTCTTTCATTGCTTTGATCTCATTGGCATCATTCAGAATATCTCTCGCCTCAACTAGTGTATTAAAAGCATCTTGCGTTTTTCCCTGTTTTCTATAAAACTCACCAAGTTGATTTAGTACTTTACCGACGTCCGTTGCGGCCTTTCTTTTACGGCGTAGCGAAAGCGATTGTAGCAAATAAAATTCTGCTGAATCCAGTTTTCCGAGCTTTAAATAATCTTCACCCATGTTTTTGAGTGCATCGTCATTTAGTGGATTACTTAGTAACGAACGTTTATAAAAAG
>JBCBHL010000496.1:0-4392 GCA_038525605.1 Bacteroidota bacterium | reverse complement strand
TGAAAAGTTTCTTTTGCTGCTAGTGAACCTTTATTTGTTTGTATGCTTTTTATTGACTTTCTTTTCAAGCAGACGATGCATCTGTTACAAACATTTTTGCAAATTTTGACAAGATTTTTATTATTGTACGCACCTGATAAGTAAGCGGTAAGATTATTTGCACCAATGTGAGAAAATTGCCGGTGGATTTTTTCTACTAGCTTTGTAAGATCCTCGTTGCTAATTGAGTTTTTCATTTCATCATGATTTACAGCATTTACGTGTTCGACTTTGCATTGTTTGCAGTATGGTAATCTTGACAGGGCATCCGCGTTGAGGTGACTTTTACCATCCCTGTGAACAATTGAAAATTCGTATTCTTGAAGAATTGACAGCCACCTAAAGTATTGTGAAGAGGGAGGTGTTTTCCATTTCATAAGCCACGTTAGGCTCTTGTGGTCTGTTCGAATGACGAATCGTTTACCAACTAAATAATGATGGAAGAATTGCACATACTTTACTACGGCAAGTAGTTCCCTGCGAGTCGCGCAATAATGTTGTTCTGCTTGAGACAGCTTGTTGGATGCAAAGTAGACGGGCTTCTCTGTTCCATTTGCATCAATTTGAGAAAGCACACCACCGATTGCTACCTTGCTTGCGTCCACATCGAGTAGAAACGTATCACTTGCATTGGCCGGATGAAGCAGCGGGGCGTTGTTGAGAGAATTTTTCAACTGAATAAAAGCAGATTCTTGTTCCTTCGACCATACTAGTTTCATTTGGCGCGAACTTTTATCCTTCTTGACTAATTTTTCTAATGGGCTAGCAATTTGTGAAAAGTTACGAACGAATTTTCGGTAATAATTCGCAAATCCTAAAAAACTATTTAACTCTTTCATTGTCTTTGGTCTCGGCCAATTTTCTAATTTCACCAACTTTTCTGGATCTTTCTCTATACCCTTAGAGCTGATTATATGCCCAAGATATCTTATCTTTTGTTTACAAAACTGAAACTTTTCCTTTGACAATTTAACTCCTGCGTTCATTAATTTATTGAGTATGACTAAAAGATTGTAATCGTGTTCCTTCCTTGTTCGACCGTAAATAATAATATCATCTATATAAACAGCGCAGTTATGGTACTTCTCTTTAGCAAGTATAGTCTCAATAGCTGACTGGAAAGCTGCAGGTGCACTTGTCAAACCAAAAGGAAGCCTTGTGAATTTAAAATGGCCCTGTGAAGTTGAGAAGGCAGTTTTTTCCTGTGACATTTTATCCAATTTGATTTGATAGTATCCTTTTGAAAGATCTATAGTCGTGAAGTACTGCTGTCCGCTGAGGCGGTCAAAGAGGTCTGAAGCGTTAGGTAGGGGATACATTTCCCTCTTTGTTATTGCATTAAGTTCTCTAAAATCGACACACATTCGCAATGTCCCATTTTTCTTTCGGAGAAGTACAAGCGGATTATTGTAGGGTGAATCAGACTTTTCAATTATTTTATTCTTTAGTAAATTGTTCACTTGGCTATCTACTTCTTTCTCAAGATGTAGTGGTATGCGGCGACTAGGAAGGGCAATGGGCTTATCATTTACGGTATGTATAGAATGAACAAAATTTTTTATGCAGCCAATATCGAATTCACTTGAACTAAATAAGGATGGAAAATTAGAAAAAATATCACTTTCACATAGATAGCCAACTTTATCAAGGGCAGGGATTGGTTTTTTGTTTAACGAAGAGGACCCACACCAACCTAGTGAGTCCGGGAAAAGTTTTTTTGATAGAAGGAATCAATTGATGTTTTCGATAGAAAGGGGATGTCAATGTTATCGCAGCGTATGCAATCTTTTCTGGATATTATTTCAGCACCTAAAGTTTTTATGCCTCTCAAACCGATAATCACTTTCGGAGACAACTTTTCCGCAACAAAAAAGGACAGTGATTTTGTTTGGACACCAAGGGCTACAGGCAACACTATTTTACCTCTAATTGGTATGTGAGAATTATTGGGACATTTTACGCGAAATTGGTTTTTACTATTCGCACCTGATACATTTGCATTAACTCCGAGATCAATTACTGTTTGATAGTCAATTAAATTGATTTCCGCGCCTGTGTCCATCAACATTTTTACGTTGTTTCCATGAATACGACCAGAAACAAAGGGTTTATTTTTATACTTAGTTTTGTCATTTTGATCAGCAATCGTTAGTGAGTTGCATTTTGTTTCACTTTTCAAAATGTCCGCATAATTCGGAGTGATCGAGTCGTCTAAAATGTACTTCTCCAAATTTATAATCTCTGATGGACAATTTTTGTACAGTTTGGATTGATTTTTCTTCACATTTGATTTTACTAAATTATTAACTGTAAAAGATTTTAATGATTCACCGTCTGTATTCTCATCCATAACTTCTTCTTCAGATTGAGGGACATAATACGGTACATTGTTTTCAAATTCCGTACTTGTACTTATGTTATTTACATACGCCCTTTGTTTACACGCTCTTTGTATGTGGCCCTGTTCTCCACAACGAAAACAGCGTTTGGTATTTTGATTTTTATTATTTACTTGTTGCCACTGATTTTCATTTTGTCGGTATTTTGGTGACAGGTTGGCATTAAAACCATAGTTTGGTTTTTTAGGCGGTGGTGCAAAATTTGGTTTTTTAAAGCTATGTGGTTGTGTGCGATGTGGTTTCATGGACAACACTAACTGCGTTAAATAAACCAACATTTTTTGAATTTGAACTAGTTTATCCTCATCTGGCTTTACAGCAGCGACAGCATTAATTTCTGATTTTATTTCGCGCTTTTCCACCGAGTTGGCTAATTGTAATGCTTCATTAATAGTTTTAGGTAATTGTATCTTAACAGCAGTTGAGATTTTCTGGTCGTCTAATCCTTTAAAGAAAAGCTCAAGGGCTATTTTTTGACGATCTGAGGAATTTATTGAGGAATTTTTACTAATTGCATTTTTTATATTTAGCACAAATTCATCAAGTGACATGCCGTTTTGTCTTAGCTCAAATAGTTCAATGTATGACTTTGTAGTATTGATATTTTGTGGAAACAAATTTTCAAGTTTACTTCTTATCCAAGCATAGTTGTTCTCATTTACTTTAAATTCGTCCTCAAAATATAGAATATTTCTCACCTTGTCCTCCAATGAATCAATCAGCATTGAGATCTTGGCTGGTTCATCATGTACTCCAATCGCAGCAAAATATTTCTCTACCTTTTCCAAATGCTCCACAATGCACTTGTCTGACGAATAGAAGATATTGGGTTTCTGTACAGATTCCTTTTTCATCATAGACGTTATCAGTTTCAACAGCAACTGTGTTTCCGTCTCCACTGACTCAGCCCCCAAATGTGGGGAAGAAGCATTAGTGTCACCAGAAGGCATTGAAGATAACAAAAAGTCTATTGTAGAAAATCTATGAACTCTAAAACTTGATAACAGAACTTTTTAGAACGCGTTTAAAATAAATTCCAGATGATGAGATTCTTCACATTCACACCCCTTCTTCTTCAGAATTCGTGTAACCATATCGCTGAGGGGGAATGTGTACACGTTTGGGATAGCGGCTCGCCGGGGTTCGAACTGGTTGCTGAATTGAAGATTGCGGAATCTGTACAGTGGGAGAGAAGGTAGATCGAGATGATTGAGGTGGTGGAGGATTGGTGTCTGGATCGTGGGTGTTTAAAATTGAGGGCGGAATCTGTACAGTGGGTGAGAAGGTAGGTCCAGATGATTGATAAGGTGGAGGATTCGTATCGGGATGATGAATATTTACAATGGCAGGCTTGGCGTAGTAGACCTCCTTTGATTGCGAGTTGGTGGGAGAAAACCTAAGTTTCTTCACGTGCTCAATATTGCGAGCAATGATTTCATTGAATCGGCCTTCGACTGAAATGTGCCGTCCATCACTCTTTACTTGAATAACTTTGAAGGGTCCGTCATACCGAGGCAACAGGATAGATTTTTGTATTGGAAAGATTTTCACCATAACATAGTCTCCAGGCTTTACTTTAAGTTCTTGAGTTTCATTGCTTTGACTTTGTTCTAATATTTCAAATATTTTGTTTGTGGTCTTTCCAGACAATTTCACTTGGTCCGCTATACTCGTTATGCGCATTTTACTTCCAAACATGTATTCAAATGGTGTAACGCCATGATGGTCAAATGCGATTCCTCTCAACGTCATTTCTACTGTCTTCAGATTCTGTACCCATGATTTTTTTCCTTCACTATACAGACAGAATAGCATGTCCTTTATGGTCCTTATACTCCTTTCGACTTTCCCATTTCCCTTTGGGTGATATGGCGCTGATGTTGTGTGAAAAATTTTGAAGTTTTTGTAAAGTGTTTTCATTTTTGGTGCACCGATGCATATTCATTCTGATAAT
>JBCBHL010000495.1:0-4409 GCA_038525605.1 Bacteroidota bacterium | reverse complement strand
TCTAAAAAACTCATTAGTAAGCCTTTCGCTCAAATGTCCTCCATTTACATTTCCGGAACCTGGTCCCAGGAAGAAATCACCATCAAGAAAGCTATTGGCAACAAAATCTCCCTCGAAGTTTGAAAAGAATATCTGCGTTTCGTTTTTATCCGGAAATTGGCTGCCGTCATCAGCTCCTGCTATCGATACAATCTGGTCAGTTTCCCTTGCCTGAAATCTCCTTAAATCTCTGACTCTCCTGTCAATTCTGATTTTTCCTCCGGCCTGAATTTTACCGGTGATTGACCTAAAAAGCTTTATAGGAAGTTTTAAATCTACCTGGCTCGAATACCTGTCAAAATCGATGTTATCTTCATCTGATCTGGCTCTTTGCAAAAAAGTCCTGCTTAAATCATTGCGGGCTAATCCAATAATTTCATTGATATCGGGGAAATTTTCTGTGGTGTTCTCAAATGCCGAATTCTCCCTGAATCGCACACTATGGTTGAAAGGGGTAGTTATTCTGGTTCGGGAATAAGAACCGTTCATCGTCACTTCCAATTGATTTTTGAAAATGTACTTTCCCGAAAGTGTATTGGCAATTAATACATTTTCTGTTTGATTATCAGTTAGTTCATATTCCTGTCTTCTGCTGTCAAATCGATATCTCCTTCGTCTTCTGATTTGATCCCTGTCGGTTTGCGAATAATTTGTGAACAATCTAATGTCTCCACGATCAAAAGTATAATCAATTGAAGCGGTTGCCCCGTAACGATACCTCGTTTCAAGTCTGTCTTCCAGGTTGATGTTTTCTGTGAATGTTTCTTCAATTCCCTGATTGTTTACATCTGCCTGTACATTGTAATCTCCGCCAAATCTATCCTGGCTTCTATCTGCCCTTTGATAGTTTGCAGAAAGAAGAACACCCAATTTATCTGAAAAGAAACGGTTTCCAATATCAAAATTAATCCGGTGCTGTCCGAACTCCTGCTGCTGTCCGTTGTATCCGTGGAGGTAGCGAAATTTGCCATTCCAGTCTTTATCAGCCTTTTTAGTAACAAAATTTACTGTGCCACCGATTGCATCTCCTTCCAGGTTTGGAGTCCAGCTTTTGAAAAGTTCTATTCCCTGAATCGCATCGGATGAAAGCGCACTCAAGTCGAAAGACCGATCATTGGCATCAGAAGAGGGTAATCTCTCACCATTGATTGTAATGGAATTAAAACGAGGACTCAATCCCCTAATTGCGACCTTTTGACCTTCTCCACCATTTCTCTGAATCGCCACTCCTGGTAGACGTCCAACAGATTCTGCCGCATTCTGATCAGGTAATGACTCAATTTTATCCTTGCTGACAATATTGACTATACTGTTTGACCTGATTTGTCTGTTGATAGCAGAACGCTGTCCCAGATTCTGAGCTGTAACGACTACCTCATCCAGCGTACCAACATCTGCAGAAAGTGAGAAATCGAGCGTTATCAGGCGATCTGTTATGGTTACTTCCCTGGTAAATGTTTCATAACCAAGAAACCTCACCTCCACCACATATGTACCGGGCGCCAGTGACAAAAAATATTTTCCATAAATATCAGAGGTAGTTCCTTCGGTTGTACCCCGGATTTGTATTGTAGCCCCGGGAAGTTCGGTCTTTAATTCAGCGTCTATTACCTTTCCTGAAATCGCTCCTTTGGTTTGCGACAGGGTTTCAACAGATATCAGAGAGATACCCAAAAATGCTAAATAACATAACAACTGAGGTATTTTTAGTTTTAGGTACATGCTTGTTTATTGTGTCATTCAAATTTTATCTATGACGTAAATAGTCGTTAATCGCCCTGACGATGATGCTTTTTATAGGCATGTTCAGGACCTGCTATCTCATGTGTTTGAGAACCATTTTCTCGTCAATCTCCAACCCTAAACCAGGTAAATCCGGAAGCATCAAAAACCCATCTTTAAATTCAAAATAGTTGTCGAACAGATCGACCACAGGTCCGTAATTTTGCTCCAGCCTTTTTCCTGCATACTCCTGAAATCTCGCGCCATTTGGTATGGAAGCAAGCAGTTGCAGGCTCGCGGCAGTTGCCAAAGTAGGTTTCGCGTTGTGCACCATAATTTGTTTTCCAAAAGCATGAACCATTCCTGCTACCTTTTTACATTCGGTAATTCCGCCACACTTAATAACATCTGCATTCACAATATCCACATTTGCCTGGGTAATCAAATCTTTGATCATCCATTTGCTATATTCATGTTCTCCGGCCATTACGGGAATATCCAATGCATCCACCACCTGTTTCAATCCGGCATAGTCTTGCTGAAACACTGGTTCTTCCATTGCCGCTATGTTGAAATGCTCATAGAGTTTTTTACTCATCATAATCGCTTTTGCCGGTGAATAACCATTGTTCATGTCTACAAAGAGTTCAATATCATCACCAATAGCATTCCTGACTGCTTTGATGCATTCAAACGTATCATCCGGATAAGGATCGATGTTTTCCTGCCTGATGGCCATTCTGGTTTTCACTGCCTTGTAACCCTGACTGACAAACCATTCCGCTTTTTTAGCCATTTCCTGTGGTGTCATCAGTGTATCGCCTTTGTCCCGGCTGAAGGAACCATAAACCCTGATTTTTTGAAGTCCATTGCCTCCCAGCAGTTTGTGGACAGGCATTTTCAAATACTTCCCTTTCAAATCCCAGAGGGCATTATCCACTCCTGCTAGAGTTCCCGGATGTATGCCCGCTATGCCAGCCTCCAAACCTTTCAAATAGCATTCGTGCCAGATTGCTTCACTGTCAAAAGGGTCTTTGCCAATAATGTATTTTTTTAAATTGGTAGCCAGATAATTAGCAGCAAATTTCTTATTGGACCCATCACTTTCTCCCCAGCCGGAAATGCCCTCATTCGTTTCAATTTTAATGAAGTTCGCTTTCTTAAATAAGAAGGATTTCACATCTGTTATTTTAAGACCGCTCGACTGGCGCTCACTGGCATTAATGGCGTTTGGGACCAAATTCGAAAACCCAACAAAGGCTCCAAGCCCCACATTTTTAATAAAATCCTTTCTTTTCATTTTCAATCAATCTGATATGAATACTTTTTTTCCATTTCATCATAGAAGGCTTTCAGTACATAAAATGCTTTCTTTTTGAAGCCCCTGTCCGATATTAGTCCTTTCCTGTTCCATCCGTCCTGAATAATCGGCAAATTCCTCCTGGGAGATCTGAAATCGACCAGTATCCAGGGAGTCATCCCCCTCAAGGTAGGGATTTTCCGAAGCATTTCGATCTGTTCTCTATACAGATATTCCTGATATTCCTCAGTCCATCGTGTTAAGGAATCACCGTGATGATTGTATAGCGCACCTCCTCCAAATTCGGAAATGAAAAATGGTTTATCTCCGGGAAGTTCCCAGGTAACCTCTCTACACCTGTCTGGTAATCCCGTATACCATCCGATGTATTCATTGACACTGATGATATCCACTTCGGAAGCAAAAGGATCAGGTACTTTAATGACCTTCGACTGACTTTTCTCGTCTCGTTCAAGCGCTGCTGAAATAAATCGGGAATCATCCAGTGAGGTGGTGATTTCCTTAAGGTTCTTCAAAAACTCCAGCCTGGAGGGCACCACTGGTGTCTCATTCGCAACGGACCAAACAATCACACTTGCTCTGTTTTTGTCACGATTGATCAAATTCTCCAACTGCGTTTTAGCCTGACTGAAAGTTTCAGGGTCCTCGTAATTGATGCCCCAGTAAACAGGAATCTCTTCCCAAAGCAAAAGGCCTAACTCGTCTGCCAGTCGTGGCATGTGTTCATTGTGCGGATAATGCGCCAGTCTGATGAAATTACAATTCAGTTCTTTTGCCCATCCGAACATCATCTTAGCTTCAGCCTCCAAACTCACCCGTCCGGGTTTAAGTGGATTTTCCTCATGCATGGAAATCCCTCTTAAGAAGATGGATTTCCCGTTTAATAAAATATCAGCGCCCTTCGCTACAATAGTTCGAAAACCTATTTGATCATTGAGTTGATCAGTCTTTATTTTTATCGTCACATCATAGAGTTTGGGTCTCTCCGGATACCATCTTTTGAGTTTTTTCGATGGAAATGTAAATTCTGTGTAGCCTTTATCATCGGTCTTGAGCTTTTTCGAAATATTCACTTCAGGAATTGAAATCTCAACATTCTGTGACGCTTGATTTCCACTGAGCTGGATAAATCCTTTCACCAGATTTTCATTTTGAGGATCTATTTGTATTGAATAATCCTGAATAAAAGTGGATGGCAGCTCTATTAATTTGACATCCCGAATAATGCCTCCGTAGTTCCACCAGTCCGTAGACAAGGTTGGTACTCTTCCCTTTTCCCGTCTGTTATCAACTCTTACTACGAGGGAATTCTTTCCCTCTTTCAGAT
>JBCBHL010000494.1:0-4416 GCA_038525605.1 Bacteroidota bacterium | reverse complement strand
TTACCAATCCTGCTGATAATGCCACCGGAGTGACGGTCGCTTCTGTTTTAAACGAACTTGTTTTCGAATTGACTGAACCTGCCACCGCGAATGGGGGCACTTTTATAAACGTCTTCAGGGATGCTTCTCCTGTTGAAAGCATTGAAGCCAATGATCCAAATGTTGATATTATCGGTACTACAGTTACAGTAACACTAGCCAGCGCATTATCAAAAGGTTCCAGTTATACTGTGTCAATTGATGCGGGTGCTTTTTCTGACGGTTCTGCAAATAATTCCGCTTTAGATGCCACCTGGAACTGGGATATGGAAGCAGCGGGTACGCCTTCAATTATAGGGACATTCCCGGCGGATCTTCAAACCGAAGTACCGATAAATACTAATATTCAGTTCTTCTTCGACCAAGACATCAGTTATCAAAATGACCCATCTACAGATGGTGGTGGTGGAGTTGATGCGAGATTGACAATTATATCTGCCGGTGACGCCAATTTTGGGGCTGGCGGAAGAGATTACACGGTAAATGCCAACTCCACCGACGCTGGGTTTTCACCTTCATATATTGATGGGAATACAAACATTCAGGATACAATAGTTTTTGATTTCAACACAGCTTCTACCAATGGATTATTTACTGAGCTTTTACCGAATACCACTTACACAGTAGAAGTTGGTGCAAAGACATTTGAGGATAAATCAACGTTCAATGATGTACCACCAATTGCCACAACCTTTTCCTTTACATTTACCACTGTGGTAGATGGTACGCCTCCTACGCTATTAGGTGATGGAATCGTATCATTTGAGCCGGATGATCAGCCGGGTTTTACAAATACCGTCAATTCAACAACAACAACCCAGCTGGATATTATTTTTAATGAGGACGTGGCTGAGGGAACTGGAAGTATTCAGCTTTTCCTTGACACTGATAATGATGGTATTTCTGATGCAACGGTATTTGATATTGCCGCAACAGATGCAGCAGTATCATTTGTTCCTGAAAATTTATCCACTGATAAATTAAGGATCGATTTAAGTACACTAGGTATTAGCTTATCTGGAGGTGTGAGTTACTTTGTAAATGTTGATAGTGATGCAGTCTTAGACGATTCAGGCAATGCTTTTGCAGGATTTAATGATGCTACGACCTGGAATTTCACAACTTTAACAGAAGCAGTAGCTCCTTCGTTGTTGACACTTTCTCCTGACGATAATTCTACCAATGTGGGTATCGGAGCTAACTTTGTACTGACATTTGATGAGGCAGTATCCCTAGGCACAACAGAAGAGGTTAGGTTGTTTTTGAGTTCAAATGATGAACTGATTGAAACGATAACGGCATCTGCTTTAAGTGTGAATAATGACGAGGTAACGATAGACTTTGTGGGTGATCTATCAGGTTTTACAGATTATTATATTACTATTGAATCAGGCGTAATTCTTGATTTATCAGCAAACCCTTTTGCCGGTTTTAGTGATAAAAACACATGGAACTTTAAAACGGAGGCAGGAACAGACAATGACGCACCTGTTGTGACGTTTATAGATCCGGCTGACGGTGCTTCAAATGTGGCGACTTTACCGGACTTTAGTATTACTTTCAACGAACCTGTATTTCAGGGTACTGGAAACTTCTACGTGAGAGATGGAGGCATTATAGAAACATTTGATGTCGCCACCGATGTTGCGATCAGTGGTAACATCGTTACATTTTCATCTTCTGTTGTACTGACAAACAATACGACTTATACCTTGGATTGGGATGCCGGAGTAGTGACAGATTCTGAAGGAAATGATTTAGACATAGTGGCTAATCAAACATTTATTGGAGGAACAACCTGGGACTTTACAACAATAGCTGATACAGATGCACCAGTAATTGTTGGGTTGACACCGGATAATGATGAAACAGGGGTTACATCTGACGCTGCTTTTAGTCTGGTTATAGATTTTGATGAAGCAGTTGATTTAGGAACAGGTAACCTTGAGATATTTTATAATGATGGTCTTACCTTAGCACCATCACAATCCTTTGCTGTAAGTGGTTTCGTATTATCAAACAGTGATCAAACCGCTACTTTGACAGTCGGACCATTAGATGGAGCTACGGAATATTATGTTTCATTGCCGGCTTCAGCATTTGTTGATGAAGCCGTACCAGCCAATAACGTTGTTGGCATCAATCCCAATGGTAGCTGGTCGTTTACTACCGTCGCTGATGGTTCTTTACCAACTATTACTAATTTGAATCCGATAAATACAGCCAGCAACGTTGACTTAAATGGTAGTTTGGTACTTACTTTCTCCGAAAGAGTATTTGCTGGATTAGGTGATTTTACGATCACTTCCGCTTCACAAACGATCACGATCGATGTTGCCGATGGAACGCAGATCAGCGGTTTTGGTACCAATGAGATTACCATAAATCCTAACGTTGAACTCTTCAATGGAGAATTATATACTGTATCTGTGGATGCAGCTGCTGTCACAGATGCCAGTGGAAATAATTTTGATCCTGCAACACTTACATACGGATTTACTTCCGAAACAGCTACTGAGGTTACAGCTGGTACAGTGGAATTATGTGAAGATGGCCCGTCTGTTACTTTAAGTGATATCATCATTGACGAAACGAGCGTAGATAATTTTACCATCGGAAATAACCAGACGGTAATTCTTGATCTTCCAACTGATTTTGAATTTGATTTCAGCTCAGCGAACATTTCATTACCAGCAGGGGACATCACTGCGACCTCAATTGCTGCCAGCACAGTGAATACTCTCGTTATTACTTACTCTGTTGGATCTATTGTCAATACAGACCAGATCACCGTATCGGGGTTAGCAGTGATTTATACAGGTCAGGATGCGCTAACCAATGTGAACGTCACAAGATCCGGGACAGGAACTGCTGATTTGGAAGGTAATCAATCATTGCAGTCTCAGCCCCATATCGTATTAAATACTAATCTTGCTCCGGCAGCCCCATTAATTGAAGACCCTGCTGCTGTTGGTACCTTCATTACTGAGTTAGCAGTGGAGAGTCTTGCCGGAAGTACATTTGATCTACAGGTCAACTCAGCGGTAGGTTCCTCAACATATAGTTGGGAAAATGTAGAGTCTAACAATGCGTTTATCGGAGATGCTGTTAATCAGACAGATTTAGAAAATGATGCGGATTACGTTCTGACAACCGATTATTTGTACAGTTTCGATGTGACAGAAACAGATATTAACGGATGTGTTAGTCCCGCTACAAGATTTAACATATTCAACTACGACCTCACACTGACACCAAATGTGACAGCCTTCTCTGAAGATGATGATACGGGTACGGTAATTACAATTTCCAAACCTGTCGATCATTCAGCTTCTTTTTCAGGAACTGCATTAGGTGGAGTCAATATACCTGCTGATGGTGTTGCAGGAAGTGCTGAAGCGACGTTCGTTCCAAGCACTGCAGGTTCAACTGGCTCACCATATCAGATCACCTACACGGTTAATAACCTGAACACCGGTGAATCTTTTGATTTTACGGATGGTCTTAGTTTTACAGTGTCAAGTCTGGTAACAATCTTTACGAATACTGTGCCGACTGAATATTGTTTTACTGCTGCTGACATTAACAATAACATTGATTTGGATATTAGCATTACACCTCCCAATTTTTATTTCTACAGAATAGCATTATTCGACAATACCGGTACTGAAGTTGTGGGTGCTATTGAACCGGAAAACCCCACAACATGGGAGATTAGCGGACTCGTTACAAGAGTTATTGGACCAGGGTTTCCTCCACCAACGGGATTTGTCGCAGGTAATCATTTTACCAGAAATAACTGGATTTTGAATCCGAGTCTGGTACCTGCTGCAGGGGAGTATGAAATCCGCTATTTTATCATCAGAGATGGCGTGCTACAGGCGGATATTCCTGCGAATGAAATAGAATTCAGAACGCAGGCCATAGAAATTTTTGGTCTGCCTACAGTTGATATAACAAACCTTACTAATACGGTTGATTTCTTCTGTGAGGACGATGGTTTAGTAACGATAGAGGCAACTGTGAACTCATCAACAGTGACTGTAGATGGATATTCAATAGTTGGTACAGTTGGTTCTGCTGTTGGAGCAGGTACTGCTAACATCGTTGGCGAGCAAATTGATCTTGCAGATCCGTTAGGAGATGGTGCGGATTATGCAAGCAGCACTTTTAGAATAGATTACACTTCAGATGCCGCTGACGATATCAATGGTTGTATAAACACGGTATCCAGAGACATAAGAATCCTGGCAAAGCCTGATGCACCTGCATTGACATCCGGGACAGACCTGGGAACTGAAATTTTGTTTGAATTCTGCGTTGGTGAGTCTATTCCAGATTTCCAGATTTCAACACCGGCCGGCAATCCAACAGACT
>JBCBHL010000493.1:0-4431 GCA_038525605.1 Bacteroidota bacterium | reverse complement strand
GCTAACGTTCCTGTTTGGCGGGCTTGGTATTTTTGTAGGTTATGAAAGTAACATTGCAATGGTGCCAATTGCAGCAGTTATTTGTCTGGCTATCAAAGCGGATCTGATGCTTGCTGCGGGCATTGCAGTGGGCGGTATTACTGTTGGTTTTGGTCTGTCGCCGATTAACCCATATACAGTTGGAGTTGGTCATCAAATTGCGGAGTTAACACTTTTCTCTGGTGCACTATTAAGGTCATTGCTTTGTTTTACAGGCTTGTCGGTATTGGCATTCTACAATGTGAGATACCTTAAAAGAATTACTAAAAACCATAACAATAGCTATTCCGGAGATATCGATACGGAAGGTTTTGAGTTGTCAAAACCACTCTCATCCTATACCATTGGTAAAAAGGATGTGTTGATTTTAACAATCTTCATCGGTGGCCTTGGATTCATGTTGTACGGGGTTTTTAACAATGGCTGGTACATCAAGGAGATATCTGCGATATTTTTGATGATCTCATTACTGGTTTCATTTATTTCCGGTGGTTCGGTCAATCAGGTTGGAGAGACTGTTCTTAGGTCGGTAGCTGTTGTGGCACCTGGCGCTTTTATGGTAGGGTTGGCGGCATCCATTAAAACTATTTTGGAAATGACAGAGGTGGGAGATACGATCGCATTTTTTCTTGCCGACTCTTTGGTAGGCCTGCCAGAGTTTGCGGCGGCACTTTGTATGTCTGCCTCTCAATGTCTGATCAATTTAATCATACCTTCAGGCAGTGGGCAGGCGCTGGCAACTTTACCTGTTATGATACCTGTCGGTGACCTGCTGGGACTCACCAGACAAACTACCATTCTGGCTTATCAGATTGGTGATGGTGTTACTAATTTATTCAATCCAACCTTGGGTGGATTAGTTGCGATGGTAGCTATGTGCAGAATTCCCTTTAACAGATGGCTTAAATTTATACTTCCCGTTACCATTTTGATTTTGATCGCTTCATGGATGTTTCTACTGGTAGCGGTACTCATCGGCTGGGCATAGATTTAAAAGAACCAGTCATCTAATAAATGTCTAATAGTTTTTATCGTTCATTTTTGTCCGGTAACTTTCTTGTTCCAATATTAATTTAGACATATGTCACTCGTACAGGAAATTTTAAGCAAATTGGTATCTTTCCCTGTTTTAGGAGGAGAGCCAAATCTGGCAATCATTGAATATATTGAGCATTTTCTCTCCGAAAAAGGAGTTGAATCACATAGGGTTTACAACAATGAAAAGACGAAAGCGTCATTGCATGCAAGGATAGGTCCTGCTGTTGATGGAGGAATTATTCTTTCAGGACATACGGATGTTGTGCCAGTTGAGGGGCAGGAGTGGACTTCCGATCCCTTTAAGCTAATCGATAAAGGAGATGGGAAATTGTATGCCAGAGGCTCTGCTGATATGAAAGGCTTTCTGGCATGTTGCCTGGCAAATATCGATTTACTGATTGGCCTGGATTTGAAAAAACCAATATACCTGGCATTTTCCTATGACGAAGAAATTGGTTGCCTTGGAGCACCGGATTTGGTGGAGGCAATAAATCAGCATTATTCAGAGAAGCCTAAATATGCGATCATTGGAGAACCAAGTATGCTTCAGCCTATCAATGGACAGAAGGGTATTTGTATTTTTCAGACTCAGGTAAATGGTTCTGCAGGACATAGCAGTAGAATTAAACAGGAGGTAAGCGCCATTCATGAATCTATGAGGCTGGTATTATGGCTGGAAGAGAAGATGAACCGTTTGATAGCTGATGGATTTACCGATGATCGGTTTACGCCTAACCATACCTCTATTCATATTGGAAAATTAAATGGCGGAATTGCCCCGAATGTTATTGCTGATCAGTGCATATTTACTTGGGATGTCAGATCCATCCCAGGAGAAACACCACAGCAAATTTTTGAAGAATTTCAGCTTTACTGTCATGAAAGGGAGGCTATATTACGAAATACATTCCCTGATTTTGCGATTAAAACGCACCCATTACATCCGGCAGTACCAGGACTCGATACCCCGGAAGATAGTGATGTGATTCGTTTTATAAAGGAAATGAGCGGCGAACAGGAATTATTGACCGTTTCATACGCTGCTGAAGCCGGTCAGTTTGCTGAAGGGGGTTTCGAATCAGTGATTTGCGGACCCGGTGATATTTTGCAGGCACACAGGGCAGACGAGTTTATAGCAAAAGAACAATTGGAGAAAGGAGTGGAATTTATTGCCAGAATAGGTAACTATTTGTCTGAGTAAATCACTATTTTTAGCGAGTTAACTTACAGCTAATTAGTGATTGATTCAACGTCCTGTTGATACAATTTTGCTGCAGGAATAAACTAATAACCAAATGACTAATTATTAAACACACTAAAACCGATTCAAAATGAAAATTGGAGCCCCTTACATCTATGTTGAAAAACTAGATAAGAAGAAGAAAACAGAATACGATGTACACGTAGCAGTCATGCTGAATCATCATCAGCGTGCAGTCAGGATACCTGACATGCCTTATAAAGTAAAGGAAGGAATAGAGTACTTTCAGGTAGAGGTTGAGATTGACGAGAACCTCACAGGAACAAACTTGTTTCATTTAACGATACCTCGCAGAGGTAAATCAATTGATATTCAACATATTAGAATTGAAATTCCTCATTTTCATGAAGATCTGGATGCTTCAGATCATCACACCGGAGGTTCAGGAAGTTTCGAGCCCTGATTAAGATAAGATTGTCAATTACAGAGTATGAAGATGAATAACTGATCTATTGATAAAAGCATCGATCACATGGTTAATGATGATAGTTCCTTTCTTTGGAATTGCTGCTGGTAGTTCCACTGAAAGGATTTTGAGTAAAGCGGACTCATTAAAGTCTGTTGGTGAACCCAATCAGGCCTTAGAACTGTATCTGTCATTAGTGAATCAAACGAAGGATACTACTCGTGCTTACATTCATCAAAATGTAGGAGATATTTACCGAAACACAAATCAATTCAAGGAAGCCTATGAGAACTACATCAATGCCATTAAACTAACCCGCGAAAATAAAGTAAAAGCTTCCTTGAATATGAAGGCTGGATCAGTTTGTGGTTTGCTTGAGCAAATAGATCAGGCCTTATTTCATTTCAATAAAGCACTCACGATATCACTTGAAGAAGAGGATGATTTATTAATCTCACAGTCTTACAATAATCTGGGCCTTGCCTATCTGAAAATACTCGATTATCAAAAAGCTAAATCATTATTGATCAGATCATATGTAATCAGGTCAAAGCTGAATGTAACACCTTTTAAAATGAGCTTTGTATCTACAAATCTGGGGCTCATTTATGAAAAGTTAGGCGATATCGACTCTGCCAACTACTACTATCAACTAAGTTACAAGTTGATTAAAAGCAGTAAAACTGATGACTATTATCTCGCACAGGCTTTACAAAATCTTGGCTATATCAAACAGCTGAACCGGGAGAATGACAGTGCCTACTGGTATTACAGTGAGGCTTGCAAAAAGGTAGAAGGAGAGCTTTACCCTGGTTTATCGCAAAAGATATACGGTAACTTGTTTGAGTATTTCTGGTCTGTTAAGGAATATGATAGTGTAAAGCTCTATTTGGATAAATTTACTGAGGTTGAGAAGGACTTGTATGATGAAGTCACGGGAAAAGAAATTCTGGATTTGAATACCAGGTATCAGGTCTCTGAAAAAGACCTTCAGATTGACCAGATGGGTGAAGAAAATGAACAAATCGCCAGCCAGAGAAACCTGTTGATTGCAGGGACTTTCTTTTTGATAGTCACTTTTACCTTATTGATTTTGTATTTGAAACAAAGACAGAATTCCATCAGAGCTCTGGCAGCACAAAATGAAAAGATTCTCCATCAAAAAATCGATGAAGTTCTGAAAGATGAGGAAATCAAATCGATTAATGCAATGCTTGAAGGGCAGGAAAATGAGCGCAAGAGGATCGCAGAAGACCTGCATGACAGGCTTGGAAGTAAGCTCGCTGCGGTAAAGCTGCATTTCGAGTCAATCGAAGAGCTGGCTAAAAATTCCAATACTGGTGGAAAACTAAGCGTGCTTATCGATGAAGCTGTTTCAGATGTAAGAGCAATTGCGCACAATATGCTGTCGGGTGTATTGGACAAATTCGGATTGGTGGCGGCACTGAATGACCTGGCAGAAACGATTAATTCGTCTGGAAAATTGGAAGTGAGGTTCATTTCTCATGGAATTGATAACAGACTACCGGGCGAACTGGAACTCAATCTATACCGAATTATTCAGGAACTGCTGGCCAATGTATTAAAGCACTCAAAAGCCAATGAAGTAGATATCCAACTCAATAAATTCAATGATGAATTGGTGGTGACTGTAGAAGATAATGGCGTTGGTTTTGACAAGAATCAA
>JBCBHL010000492.1:0-4442 GCA_038525605.1 Bacteroidota bacterium | reverse complement strand
AAAATTGAGTTGTTGAAAAATGAGTTTATCTGAAAGACAAACGATCTATCCAATGGTCAACTCTATTTTTCAAAGATGAAAAGGAATTACATTTACCTAACTTTCATTATTCAGATTCTAATAGTAAGCAATATACAGGGGCAACAACTTTATCAGACGATTAGAGGAAAGATAACAGACAGTCAATCGGAGAGTCCGTTGATTGGAGCAACGGTGATTGTGACGGGTCTTACGCCATTGAAAGGTGCTGTTACCGACATCAATGGAGAGTTTACTATTGAAGAGGTACCACTCGGCAGACATAACATCAAAGCGACCTTTATTGGATATGAAGATGTTATATTATCCGGGATCCTTGTTGGTAGCGGTAAGCAACCATATTTGAACGTCAAGATGAAAGAGTCCTTCACCAGAATGCAGGAAGTGGTGGTAGTTGCCGCTGAAAAGTCTGCAGGAAAGCCCATCAATGAAATGGCTGCCATCAGCGCCCAGTCATTTAGCGTAGAGCAAACCAGCAGGTATGCAGCAACATTTAATGATCCGGCCAGAGCTGCATTGTCATTTGCAGGTGTCTCGACTGGTGGAGATGATATTTTGAATGAAATCGTCATCAGAGGAAATTCTCCAAAGGGATTACTGTGGCGAATTGAAGGCATAGAGATACCAAACCCTAATCATTTTGCGGATGTTGGTTCTTCTGCAGGTGGCATTAGTATGCTGAGCAACAACATGATGTCAAATTCTGACTTTTTCACCGGAGCATTTCCGGCTGAGTATGGCAATGCGTTTTCCGGTGTATTCGATATTCAACTGCGAAATGGCAATAATCAAGAAAATGAATATGCTTTTCAGGCTGGTTTTCTAGGATTGGCGGCAGCAGCTGAAGGTCCCTTTTCAAGGAATAGTAACGCTTCTTATCTTATTAACTACAGGTATTCCACACTTGCACTGTTTGATGATTTAGGATTGAATATCACCGGTGAAAATGAGGACATAACATTTTCTGATCTTTCTTTTAAGTTAAATTTCCCTACCCTGAAATCAGGGACTTTTTCTTTTTGGGGATTGGGTGGTATAAGCCTGGATGATACAAGGGCTGATATTGAAAACGGAGAGACATATAATGAAAAATCGAGAAATGAACTGGGTATCGTAGGATTGAATCACGTTGTATATTTAAACAAGGATACTTATGTGGAGTCCGGTTTTACAGCCAGTAGCAGAGGTACTGAATATCACGCAGACTCACTACGGGTGAAAGATGAATGGGAGGAAGACTTTACAGAGAACGCTTACAGAGTATCCGCCTTGTATAATCAAAAACTCAACAGCAGGAATACCCTTCGAACAGGTTTGATTTTCAGTCATTTAAGTTTCGATCTTTTTTCTAAATCTCACGATGAGACGCTGGACAGACTTGCAACGAATGTCAACGAAAGTGGCAACACCCAATTATTGCAAACTTATGCTCAGTGGCAGCATCGCCTTACGGAGAAGTTAACCGTTAATTCAGGGGTTCATTATTCAATTCTTTTGCTTAATAACAATGCCTCTTTGGAACCCAGAATGGGCATAAAATATCAATATCGAACGAATCAGGCATTTAGTTTTGGAGCTGGTGTCCACAGTAGAATGGAAACCCCTGGTATTTACCTGGGTACTATTGAAAACCCTGATGGGTCGCTTACACAAGCCAATAAAAATTTAGATTTAATGAAAGCTGTCCATTTGGTTGCTGGCTACCAGAGACAGATTGCAGATCACTGGCAGATTAAAACAGAAGCATATTATCAGTATTTATATGATGTACCGGTTGCTAAAAATGTTGATACCGAAGACGGATTTGTTGGTGCTTTCAGTCTTTTGAATGTCAGCCAGGGAATAGTGACCGGAGAATTGTCAAATGAAGGCGTAGGTAGAAATTATGGGTTGGAAATAACTGCAGAAAGGAGCCTTGAAAATGGCTTTTATACCATTGTTACCAGTTCGTTGTTTGATTCAAAATACAAAGGAGTTGATGGTGTGGAGAGGAATACCCGGTTCAATGCCAATTACTTATTCAATGTAATTGCAGGTAAAGAATGGAAAGTAGGGCGTAAGAAACAAAACCTTATCAGTATTAACTCGAAATTTATTCTCTCCGGTAATAATCGGTTTACGCCTTTGGATCTTGTAAGATCGCAAATGGAAGGGGAAGGAGTGAGAGATCAAAACAGTATATTAGCCGAAAGCCTAAATGATTACTGGCGTGTCGATTTTGGGATTAGATATATTAAAAACAGACCCAAAACTACGTCGGTAATAGCACTTAACGTACAAAATGTAACCAGCAGGGAAAATGAAGCTGGCAGGTTTTACAGTACTTCGCTAAACCAAATAGTATCGTCAACTCAGCTGGCATTATTCCCGAATCTTAGCTACAGATTGGAATTCTAAATCGAAAAGCAGGTTGATGTTTTTACACAAATACATCCATTTTTCGAAAAAAGTTAACTTTTTAGGAAGACATCTATTTGGGGATGAAAAGTCCGATTGATGCATTTTTCAATTGAAGTGAAACTTTAATTAAAAGGATGTAAATGATTTATGAGATTTTTTTTGTTGAAAATCAGGTTGTTAAATACAAACTAATTGAAAGCATGCTGGTTGTTTTAGTAGATTTATTTCATTAAAACGTTTGATGCATTTAGAAGGTGTTGTTGCAACTGCGTTTTAAATTTTTGGAATAAAGCGGTCTTTCGGGTCGCAATCAGCTATGAAATGGGTTTCGCTTTTTTTGAAAAAGGTTTGACCCATTTTTTTTAAAATTTAATTCTATACTTTAAAAATAGATTTACAGCAGGTGTACTGTTATCGAATGTCCTGCCATATCCCGGAATCGTATAAGTGTCGATACCTTCCTGTTGCTGATAATTTAAATTAAATCTTAATCGATAAGTCAATCCGAAATAGAAATTGTCCAGCAACTTATCAATGATATTCATCTCTTCTTTACTTTTGATAGGTGTCAATTTTGTCTCTGATCCCAGGACAACTTCCCACCAGTTTGCTGATAAGCTGTTTCTTGAAAATGTCCGCAGGTAATCATCCGATAGTACCGAGGCGCTTTGGATAAAAACACTCCCCTGATCGGAGTAATCTGCATTGGCCCTCCTAAAACCAATGGACAGGTAGTTCTTTGTTTTAATCACAACCTGGTAGTCAATTCCATATCTGAAAAAGTTTCCATCTGAAGTGTAGTTGACGTTATCGAACGCCTGTTCAGGGCTTATTTCTCCTGTTCCATATTCACCACTCAGGACAAAATGATCGAAAAAAATCAAATGAGCACTAAAAGCCAGTTTATTTTCATAATCTACTAATTGTGCCAGTCCAGGTTTTCCGGCATCTGCCAGTATTGTAAAACCGGACAAGACCTTCTTTTTCGGGCTTAATGTGTCAGCAGCACTATCGGCTTCCTGTCCTAAGGCCAGAGATGCTATCAACAAACTAAAAATGAAAAATATAAACCTCTTCATCGTTAATTGTTAAGTCATTAAACTCATTTTGCGTCACCATCAGATCATTGACGATGAGTGTTACTTTGCCATCAATGCTGATGACTTCTTCTAGCTCATAGGTAAGGGTAATCTGACTCATTTCGTCATCTACCTCTATCAGGTACATAGCTTCCGAACTATTAAAATCCAGAGGCAATCGGTAGGTGGTTAATAAGGTATCAAGTTCAACAGACTCGCCTGTTAATAAGTTAGTGACGCTTTTAAGCGTGGAATAGCCTTGATTAAGCGAATCCCTTTTGTTGCCGAAAGTGGTGTTTTGGCTTTGTTGGCCACTAAGAGTTGTTTCGTTTGCTTCTTTTGTAGCAGTTAATTTTGCAACAGTTTCCTGCCATATTTCAAGCGAATCATTCTCGGGTTCGAGATTGATTCTGATATTTAAAGCATCTATTTCCGATTGAGCTGCCTGCACTAACTCATTAAGTGCGGCAATATCTGTAGTCAATTCACTTATCAGCTGATCGAGAACTAAGATACTATCGCTATTCATGAATCGTGTAGCGATGGTGGAATTAGTGGTAAGGGGAGTAGCTATTTCTTCCTCATTGCAGCTCAATAAGCCTAAGATCAGCCCGAAAAGCGATATGTAAATGAATCTATTCAATATAATCCCAAAGTTATTTATTTACAGGTTTCAAACGGTGCTAAAGCATTAAAATTTTAAGGAGGAAGGTAAAAGTTGATATTTACCGGGATGTTAGGGCATGTGATTTAGCTATGAATTATTTTGATAAGCAGTCAGAGTACTGAATCGCATTATTGAAACGTTGTTCACATTAAGTAAGATTTTAGTTAAATGAAAACTTGCGAAAGAGTCACTTACTGCTTATCAAAATAATTCATAGCTAAATCACATGCCCTAACATCCCGGTAAATATCAACTTT
>JBCBHL010000491.1:0-4450 GCA_038525605.1 Bacteroidota bacterium | reverse complement strand
AACGCGAAGTTCCAGTACAGATAGTTCATCATCTTCATCTACCAAATCAAATTGTGATTTGTCAATGGTAAAAGTGTTATCTTCATCCGCCGAGATAGCCGTTGTTACTCCAGCAATGACAGGAACATCATTAATTGTCAGGCTTCCTTTTGCAGCAAAAACCACTCCACTATAAGCTGGTAATTCAAACGAATGGGTTCCATCCAAAAATTCATTGGATACTTCAGAAGGGTTCCCGTGAGTGAAGAAAACAGGCTCTAAAGCTTCAGACGGATCAATTATTTGCGAATCATTGGGCTGATTTTGATTGTTGAAGGCAAAATACACCTCTTCTCCATTCAATACTCTTTTAAAAACGAGTATGTCCCCCGTACTCACCAGGGTTACCTCTCCCCTTCTGGTCGCTTCGTATTGATGACGTATGTTGATAATACTCTTGTAATAATTGAACATTCCCTGATCGAAATTGACGTCATCAGAAGGTCTTTCTAATCCAAATGGGTGGCTATCCTGCAAATCAAAATCTATATCTGGCCAATTCATCGGCATCCGGTCGTCGGGGTCTGTTGCCCCCCACATGCCAGACTCCGTACCATAGTAAAACATGGGAGCGCCAATGTATCCTATCTGAAATAAAGCTGCCAGTTTCTGTCTGTATCGCTCTACTTCATCAGGTTTTCTAATTAAATAATCTTGATCACTGAGCGGATTGGCGGTAATTCCGTTGGAAGAATTATTGACCATCATAGATGCGATTCTTTCTGTATCGTGCGAATCAACCAGATTTTGCACCACAAAACGGTTGTCATCTCCGAACTGATCAAACTGCTGTGAAATCCTTTGCCAGAATTGAGTTGCATTGGACTCACCTATGATGAAATAGCCCTGTATTGGAAATGTAAATCCCTGGTAATTCATTGCCGCGGAAAAGAAGCCATTTTCAATTAAATCAGCAGCAGGGCCAAACTCTTCAAGAGTAGTGTACGCATCCGGGTTGATAGTTCTGACATAATTGTTCCATTCAGCCCAGTAGCCATCGGGTACCAACGCCGACGCATCCAATCTCCAACCATCGATACCATCCGATGGATCGCCGTCTCCATTGGGGTCCATCCATCGTTTTGTAATATCAAAAAAGTATGACCTCACTGGTTCAACCAACGTACTGCCACCTGCTTCATTAGCATATTCAGGCAATGACTCAAATCCAAAGAAAGAATTATAGGAAAACTCATTTGCTGAAGTATTCGGATCATCGAAAGAGATAACGTCATACCAATCAGCATATGGTGAGTTTTGCTGATTTGCCAGTAAATCCTGAAAGGCAAAAAATGCTCTGCCGCTGTGGTTAAAAACGCCATCAATAATTACCCGGATATTTTTTTCCTTTGCTTTAGTCAGTAAATCGAGGAACAATAAATCAGCTGTTGTCCAGCTCCATGATTCCGGATTTTCGTTTTCGCTGGCAATAATGGCTTTGTCTCCTACCGGATCTGGCCCAAAATGTGGGTCTATATGATGGTAACTGGCGACATCAAATTTATGCAGAGACGGTCCCCAGAAAACAGGGTTAAAGTAAATAGCATTGATACCAAGTTCTTCGAGGTAGTCGAGTTGATCGATTACACCTTGTAAATCACCACCATATCTTCTTAAAAATACGCCATTGTTGTAAAAATTACCTCCCTCGCCCTGTTCCCAGTCCGATCTGTCATACCAATCACCTTCCCATGGACTGATTGCCCAATTGGAAGGCGCATTATTGAATTGGGGAGCTTCCAGTGAACTTCTTATGGGATCATTAGTTGGATCACCATTGCGAAACCTTTCGGGAAAAATCTGATACCAAACTGCATCCTTCGCCCAGTCAGGGACAAATGAACCTTCGCCGCAGGTAACCAGTTCACTGGTCATTTCGCCATCTTCGTTTTCAATCAACAGTCTGTAAATAGCAGCATCTTCACAGGCTATATCTGCCTGATAATCAACTTCTGATGCAGATTCATTGTAACTACTGCTGACGTCTGTCGATACACCGGAAATGTCTATTGTGACTGACGTTATTGGAGAGCTACTGGCTACTCTGGTTTTGAAAAAGACCTTATTTTCCTGATCCAGTCCCTTCCTAGTTTGAAAAAACATCGGGTCTGATGTTCTTACAATTGAATTGAAATCAGGCGAACCGGTATCATCACTACTGAGCGGATCTGTCAGCCATTCAAAACTGCTTCCCGTGCTATTTTTGTGAACATGAAATTTATACTGAAAAGATTCATCAGTGTTGAGAGTCACTTCTTTTTGCCAAAAACCACCTTGCTGATCATAGGTCATTAGTGAGGGTGCATCTGCTGCTATTTGACCATCCGTATTCGGTCCCCAATCGTTGAAAGAACCCGGTATGAAAACCCTTTCATATTGCTTCCCAGGATCGTTAAATCTGAAATTGACTGTAATCTGCTCCTGTGAGAAGACGTTTAACGGTAAAATAAATACTGATATGATGGCTACCAGATATAAGTATGTATTGACTTTGAACATTTGTAAGCATATTGATCATTAACTCTCTTATCAAATTTACAACATCTTTTGTAGATTAAAGGTGCAGTTAATAGACTGATGGTTGTTTAATTGTCCTGATTGTAAATGCGATCGTTTGCATTGATCAAATTAATCACTTCATTTCTTGTAATGTAGAACGAAAGCTGAAGCAATTGGTAACCCAACCCTTTCTGAATAGCTGTTCTATCAGCATCTCTTTCAAAACTAAATCTAAACCTTTTGGAGGTAACATATTTGATACCCCACCAAATCATATGTATGGCAGGATGTTTCTTGTAGTATTCAAAATGTGCCATCTCATGGCCTACTATCCCTACTTGCTTGTTTAAGCTCACATTATCGACAAAAGTACCTGGTTTGATCAGTAAAATGTAGGTATGATTTTTCCTTAATTTGAAGAAATTCCAAAAGCTCCAACTGGCAGTAATCGGATATCTCACATTGCTTTTATACCTGATTTTGATTTTGTTGCCTTTTAATTTGGGATAGTGAAGTAGTGCCAGTTGCGCTCCTAATTCAAGCGAATTACCTATTTCAGTAATTTTATGATCATTAAATGTTCTCAGGCTATCAACTGATTTTTGGTATTCCTCAAATCTAAAATCCCGATCGATGACTGTTTGGGCTAAAAGGCCATTTGAATGTATCAAGAATCCAAATAGAGTAAATAGATATTTGAAGTAATTCATGAGATGATTTTACTCTGTTATTAACCCGGAAAATGTAGATTTAGTTTCGATTATCCATCTAAAGTACGGCTGATATTATTTGCTTATATTAGCTACAGATATAAACAAATCAAACATATGAAGCTATTCTTAAAGATTTTATTGGGATTACTTTTGCTATTACTGGTTTTGGGCCTTTTTTATTTTCCAAAGTTGAAGCGAGTTTATCATGCCATGAATCTTTTCGAAGAATCTTCGATTGTGAACAACATGAGGACTGTCAACAACTGGTGGGATTCCAGGCCGATCACTGCTCCTGACAATAAACATGAATTCCCTAAAAAGACTGGTTATCAACTTCCAGACTCGTTTAACACTGGCAGAGCTGAAATGAAAACTGAAGAATTTCTGGAACAGACCTATACAACAGGACTTTTGGTTTTACAAAATGATACGATGTTATTTGAGGAGTATTACCGCGGACATCTCCCCGAGACAGAGCAAATCGTTTGGTCTGTTAGTAAGTCATTTTTATCTGCGCTGTTTGGAATAGCCATCGACGAAGGTCATATTAAAAGCATTGAGCAGACGGTTGACGAGTATTGTGAATCGCTGAAAGGTTCGGGCTATGAAGGTGTCAGGATTAAAGATGTTTTACAGATGTCTACCGGAATAGCTTTCAACGAGGATTATGCGGATCTTTATTCCGATATCAACCGTTGGGGAAGAGATTTCTCTTGGGGAAACTCTCAGGATGCATTTGCAGCTTCTTTGCAACGCGACAGAGAACCGGGAACCTATCATCATTATGTTAGTCTGGATACTCATGTTCTGGGCATGGTCTTGGTACAGGCAACTGGTCGGGATATTACCGACTATGCACAGGAAAAGCTTTGGCAACCGTTGGGCATGGAGCATGACTCACATTGGTTAATTGATGATTATGGAATGGAAGCAGCGCTTGGAGGCCTTACTACTACAATAAGAAATTGCGCCAAACTGGGAAGTCTGTTTTTAAATAAAGGCAATTGGTATGGCAATCAAATTGTTTCTGCCGACTGGGTTACTGCCTCCACCACGCCAGATGCACCTCATCTAATACCTGGTCCGAGGAGTAGCTCTGCACATGTGCTGGGCTATGGTTATCAATGGTGGATTCCTGAGGGAAATGATGGAGAATTCCTGGCAGTAGGCGTTTATAACCAATTCATCTACATCAATCC
>JBCBHL010000490.1:0-4472 GCA_038525605.1 Bacteroidota bacterium | reverse complement strand
ATTGATTTCATTGTTTTCATAAAGTTGTTTTGTTTTTAATTGATATGCTATTTGGTTAATCGGAATTTTGAAATTGGTTACAAGCATTAGCGTAAAAATTTCTGAAATGATTACTTCAAAGTATTTTGGCTATGCTGTTGGAAAAGATTGATACGATCTCTTTGGATCGCAGCAGAAGCCTTCTTATGTCTTCTAAGCTCTTTGATTGTCCTTGTTGATTTGAGCAAAAACGAAGAAACTACGGGCCATTTCACCTGAGATTGAGTGTAGCTGATAGTGATCAAAAGAGAAAGAACGATGCAATGATTCATAAAAACCGAATTGTTTTTATTTAATTGATGTTTTGAATTTAGAAAAGGTTACCCCATAGTCCTGTTGGAGATTCTGAGATGGGAAAGAATATACGCACCTGGATTATCGGATTAGAAGATATCCCATGGATATTGATAAAACATTTGATCTGTGTCCATTAATCAGCCCTTGACTAAGCCCTAATTGATCTATCAACTCCAGCTCCTGATAGGTTAAACCGAAGTAATTTCTAATCGAAACACCTAGTCTTTCTGTAATTGTGTACTCAAGCCCCAGACTAATTCCTACATCCGTGGAGGTAAATAAATCATCCAGTTCATCTTCTGATTTGGACCTGGCATTGATTTGAAATTTAAAACCCAGGCCTGATTCCACCCTTAGTTTATCTGTTAAGTGGTAGTTGAAGAGTACAGGTATTGAGAATCTATTAATTCTTATAAAATCATCTTGCTCTTTGAAGCGCGCACCTTCTGTAGAATAAAGCAATTCAGTCTTAATGCTACTTCTCCGGCCAATATTCAATGAGAGACTACCACCAATATGACCGCCTATTCTTGGTTTATAGATATCGATTTCACGAATTTCGAAATGTAATGTAGAAAAGTTCAATCCTGTTTTCAAGCCAAGTTGGAACTGTTGTCCTTCGGCAGATTTAACAAGTAATAGTAAAAATACTGCTGTAATAAAGTATCGCATTTTTATTTTTTTGAGGTTCATCACAATAATTGATGTCACCAAATTGGGAAAGGTTACCCCAGAGCCCTATTGAAGACTCTGAGGTTGAGAAAACAGGAGGTCCGTGATTTTTCACAAACCTCTTATTCATTATTTTATTTTGCAGAAGTTATCTATCAGAATCCTTTCGAAACTCTTAGGGAGGTTAAGTTAATTATCCTCCCCATCTTCATCTTCTGATACTTTTCCTTGTAAAATTTCACTACCAACAGATTCAGATATTCCTAAAATTGCAGTTACTTCTTTGGATATCTTACCATGTTTAAACGCTTTTATTATTTTATTTCCGGCAACTTTAGAAGAAGCAATCACTGATAATTCTACACCAGCAGTTGATAAGTCACCCCCCATTTCAACCCCATGTAAAACTTCGATAGTTGAGCCAGCTAATGAAATATATCCTCCAACTTCAATCAAGGCCAACCCAACAGCTTGGCCTCCTGGAACAATTAATGCGATAAACCCAACAACTTGCATACCTGTCCCTGTGTAGCTCACATAGCTTCCAAATCCAAATAGACTATGATCTTTTTTCCATTGTTCAGTTTCTTGAGCTAGCCTAATTTTAAATTGCCTCATTTCTTCAGCATTTTTTGCTCTTTCTCTTCGCTCCCTTAAATAACTTCTATATTGCTGTTTTTCAAAAACATCATCATTAAGTGATAAAACTCTCATTGCAGCAAGCTTATATAAAGCCCTTCTATGAGTTACATTATTATATTTCCCCTTACCTTCCTCTAATATTACATTTAAAGCTCTTTTCCCATCAAATCTCCATTCTGTTCTCCCATCTATTATTTTTTCTGTAATAAAGTATTTCTTCATTAAATAGTATCGCAATAACTTTCGTCCAGCCTCATCTATTATTAAAGCGTCATATAGATTAGATTTATTCTTGCCAGCGAAAAACAATTCAAGGTTTACTTCCTTTTCTTCCAAACCATCTAAGTCAACCGAATTTATCGGAGTGTTTCCTGCGAATTGATATGGTGTATACCATGGATAGCTATCAGTTAATGGATCCACACTTAAAAACTTAGCAATTGCAGGGTTGTAGATTCTAAAACCATAATCGTAATGAGTACTACCCCACTCTCCTTTGTCGTCTTTTTCCTTGCCGTTGAAGCCATAACGGTAGGCTTCAGTATTCACACTTCTATCTGGCATGTGCATACCAAAAGGATAATAGTCACTGTTGCTCACTACTCTGGCTGTACTCTCACCATTTTTCACCTCTATGTTATCAGTGACTACAGCTAGCACATTGCTTAGGTGATTTTTCAACTCATATTGTCGGTTACCTAGTTGTAACTCACTGATTGCTGATTTACCTAAGTATAATCCTAGTCGATCACTTCCATAAATAGGCTGTTCAATTAGCTCCGTATCCTTGTAGGTAGCCATGACATTTCCGGAAGCATCTCTCAAATAGTGCGTAGTTACAGCATTCCCGCCGACGGCTACCTTTTTCTCAATCCTGTTGCCTTCAGGATCATATTTAAATGCAGTCACATCTCCATTGTCTTTCGTGATACTGCTCACCTTACCATAGGCAGTCCAGTCAATTGTGAGGTTTTCTGCATTGTCTCTTACCAGGTTCCCAATCGCATCATATTCATACTGGTAAATCCCTTCCCCTTCGTCAGCTCCATTTTTAGCTTCCGGGTCCAATACAGCCTCAAAATCGGAATTGTTAATTTTCACTCCTCTTTTAAAAACAATTTTTTCTGTGGCTGTAACAGTTGCATTTCCAGTCAACAGAGACGCACCATTTTCAAGCAGGATTTCCTTATAGACCTTTCCATCAGCTGCAACAGGATCGGTATCATATACTTTCTTACCAAGTGGCAATGCCGCATAATCTCCTACCACATTCAGTAGCTTATTGGTACCAGGTTCGTAAACATAATCATACTCATCTTGCAAATTTGACTGCCCATCATTCCTTGTCAATGTCAGTAAATTGCCATTAGGATCATAGGAATACTTTGCATCATATGGATTATTTCCAGCTTGTCTTTCACCAAATCCGGATTCATTGTACTTGGTCAAACTGTTTGCCGAGACAATCCTGTTGAGTTGATCGTAATCATAAAGCATCGCCTGATAGCCTTTAGCCTGATCTCCTTTCTTTCTTCCTGTTTCAGGCAGTTCAGTACTCATCCAGCCGATGTTGCCGTTGAATAGTCCATCTGTACCTTTGAAATCATTGTACCTGTCCCATAACTGATCATCAATTCCCGGCACAACTACCTGACCGATTGGTTCATAGTCGCCCTCAAAATAACCGATGGAAAAAGCCATTTCATCCCTTCCTGATTCTACACCATCATTACCCGGATCAGCTCCACCACCGGGCATATTGACCCCTTTGATCCAACCTTGTAAGTTGTAGTAGTAATCCAATCCCTGCACATTGTACTCTCCCAACTCTACCCTGGCTAGTGGGCCGTGTGGATAATAGAAATACTCAGCTTCTTTGTTCCAGATAAAGCCATCCACACTGGTCAGGACTTTATGAATCCTGTTATCAGCATCATAGTTATATCGATGATAAAACTGATCTGGCTGACCATATTGATAGATTACATGATGCACATTGCCACTGATCAGGTCGTAATCATAATCGGTCCTTTTAGCACCTAGTCCCGGAATATTCTTTAGAATAGACTGAACATTTCCATGCGGATCATAACTGTACAAAGTAGTTACAGGATCTGAAGTTTCAGTATCTCTGATCGTCGTGTAAGAAACTCTGCTTCTGAGGTTTTCTTGTTCAAAATCCGTAGTAAAGTCTGTAGCAGGGTGATCATAGTAAGTTTTCATTACGTCTTTAATTTCGTACACTATTGCTTCAGGAAATTGCGGAGAATCAATTTCATCCTGAGTGATCTGATCAATTGTTCTGGTGTCCTGATACTCTCCTACCTCCACTGGTCTTCCCAGTGGGTCATATTTTGTATAGGAATATTCATTATGCTTTCTCTGTTCAGCATCCTGGGAAAGCCTCAACTGACTTTTACGGTCATACAAAAACTCCACTATTCCACCGTCGGGAGAATCCTGCCAGATCAACTGACCCAACGAATTGTATTTATACCTGGTTTTTAATTCATGTGCAGGTTCTTTGATGACTCCATTTTGCACAAAATCCGTTACTTCCTGATTAGTCAGTTTGTTGACTCCTTTAGGCGGAACAGTTTGAACCAGATTTCCGGATTGGTCATAATAGTATAAAGTGTAGTGATATTCTTTGTTAGCCGAAGTGTATTTCAGGTTTTCTTTGACATTGCCAAGGCAACTGGTTTCATAGCTTTTATAAATTTCCGATAGCTTGGCATCTATGATTTTATTGGTCACAATTTCTCTGATCACTTCAATTCTTTCCTGCTGCTGTTCAATACAAGCCTGTATTTCATTTTCGA
>JBCBHL010000489.1:0-4472 GCA_038525605.1 Bacteroidota bacterium | reverse complement strand
CCGGCAGTTTATGAATTTGATTATGGCGATAATGCGAGACTACCACAATCAAGAGTCTTGTCTTACTATCAGGACCTTAGCAATGATGGTCTGCCTGACTACTCCACAGTGTGGTTAGGAAATACAGTAGCGTACGACTCTGAAAATCCGGCTAATAATGCCGCTGATGGAGATACTGATGACGGTTTTAGCCTCAATACAAGAATTAACGAAGGAATGCTTTATCCGCAGATTGGACTAAACTCCAATTTCGAAACGACATGTTATTATTTATTCGGTATCGACTGGGACGATGATGGCCAGTTCGATCATATAGAAACAGGTTCACAACAACTCAATGGAGCGGCTTCTTTGAATATAGACCTGGCTGTTCCGCAAGGCTTCATCACCGGTGATGTTAATATCAGAATATTGGTTTCTGAAGAGTCTCTCTCAGAGGCCGACATCACCGGAGATGTAGTTGCGATGGGTGAAGTGGAAGACTACAGAATGAAAATTACTTCCGATGAAGATTGTAGTAATGGAATCGACGATGATGGCGATGGACTCACCGATTGTGATGATCCCGATTGCTCAGGAATTGAATCTTGCCCGGTCACTCCGACTGGTCCGGGTGGTGGAGAAGGAGGATTGGAAAGCAATGACAGACTTTCCGACAAGATTGCAAAAGTGCGCTTTGAAAGAACCAAGAGCAGAGCAATAGATTACAACGACAAAAGCATCTTACCAATACTGGAAAAAAACAGTGATTATGGTAAGAAGATTGCCAACAGACTCGCGGAGGGATTTGGTATAGAGCAGTTTATCCCGATTGATGTACTGGCAAATTCTGAAACATACATCACCTCACCAATTCACTTGACTGACATCACAAATGCGACTGAAGTATTTTCAGCAGATGTTTTTGAGGGAGATAACAGAGTCGCTGCAATTCTGGCACTGACTTCAGAAAATGGTGTATATGAACATACCAAATATGTTTGTGATCGCTTGGGAGGATCTGTGATTGAAGATGTATTGACCTACAAATTAGATGAGGAACATGATTTTCAGATTGCTAAAATGAGATTGCCATCAGGAAATCTGGAATATGCCACCAGCTTTTCTGCAAGTGAATTAGACGGAGCTTTTGCCATAGAGAGTCATTGGAACCTCGATTATTATACAAAAGAGAAGTCTTTCTACAATTTCCAAATCTGGTCGAATACGGTTCAAAACCTGGCGGATCTGGCAAATGAGACGATTCGGTTGCTAAATGTACAAATGCCTGTAAACAGTTATGATTTTGGCGAAGCACCCGAGTTCTTTGTCAATGAAGCGAGCATTTCTTCGGGAATTTTAAATTTGAAAACGACTAATAAAGGGTCTTATTTAAATGTGGAAGCCAACGGATTCTATCGAAATACGGAAACTGCGGACAGGGAGCTCTTCAATGAGAGTATTCAGTTGAACGGTGAAGAGAAGGAAGAAATATCTGTTGATCTGACAGGCATCTATGATCTGGGACTAACTTTCTACCATGAGAAAGCTGCAATGCCGGATGTGATCTTCATGGCTGATGGGGCCTGGGGTACTGATTACGATGAGGCAACTGAAACCATCGCAGAATACAAGGTTTCGCCAGGCTTCACCGAAGGAGAGGAAGTTTATTCGCTTGAAAGAGATATTAGAATCAGTGGACAGGTACAGGAGTCAGTAGCGATTTTCAGATCTCTGGACGCTGTATGGAGGTCGAAAGATGTGTCTGCTTACAACAGCCTGTCATTCACAGCATCAGGAGCTGGTAGAATGGAAGTGACGTTAGTCAAATCCAGTATCAGTGAATGGAGTGAGCAACCAAGAGTAACCATCGACCTGACAGATGAGAAATTGAGTTATCAACTGTCACAGGCTGAGTTCAACGGGGCTTCCGGTGAAGAGATCAAATGGAACGACATCATTTCTGTGGTATTCGACATCAAAGGAAATGGTACTTCTAAAGAACATTTCGAACTGGAGCTTTCAAATGTAGCATTCAGAAATCAGACCGTGACCAATGTCTGGGAGGAAGAAGCAACAGCAGTCAAAGTGTTTCCAAATCCAGCCACTGACTATTTGAACTTAACATTTACATCAAATCATTCGGGCACGTATGTAATCAGCATATTAGATCAAAGTGGCAAAGTAGTCAAATCAGTTTTTGGTCACACAAACAGGGGTACCCAGAGCGTGAACATAGATGATTTGCCGGATCAGAAAGGTCTATACATTTATAAAATTAAGTTAGCAAATAAAGAGCTGGCTACAGGAAAAATATTAATAGAGTAATTTATTCATAGTGTTGGTTAGTTAGTTTAGAACCTGGGTGAGGAGAAGCTTCACTCAGGTTTTTTTGATTATCCACTCTGGAAAAGATTTTGTATTTCGCTTTCTAATAAGAAAATCAACCGGAAGCTATTCACTAGTCATCAGCTATCAGCCTTCCAACTTTTTCAGCTTTGGTACGTCCCCATTTGGCGATGGATTCAACAATTGGAAGAAGAGAAGTACCTTCTTCTGTCAATTCATACTCCACTCTGGGTGGAACCTCCGCATATACTTTTCTGGAGATCAGTCCGTCTTCCTCCAGTGCTTTGAGCTGGATTGATAACATTTTATCAGTAATATCCGGAATACAGGATTTCAGTTCACCAAACCTCTTTTTGCCGTTTCGCAAGTACCAGATGACAATCACCTTCCATTTGCCACCGATGAAGTGCATAGTAACATCCAGGGCACAATGAAAATCCTGATTGATCATTCTGTATTTATATTTTTTGCCGTCTATGATCATGTTGAGCCAATTCTGTCAAAAATGAAAGTAACCATCAAAATTGACAGATTCTTTAATGTTGAAATATCAAACTATACTTTTGAAAGTATATAACAAAAATAAAGTATTTAATGAAGATAGCAATATTAGGAACAGGAATTGTTGGTAGAACAATCGCAGCAAAACTGATGGAACTAGGGCATGAACTGACGATTGGCACCAGAAGTGTGGAAACAACTTTAGCCAATGAAGACGTAGATGGCTATGGAAATGCTCCCTTTAAAGATTGGTATGAGGGCAGGGAGGCAATCAAACTTCAGCCCTTTAAAGAAGCTGGAGAACAGGCAGAGGTTATTTTCAACTGCACCGGTGGCCAGGTATCTGTTCAGGTTCTCGAGTCTGTAGGAGAAACTGCTTTGAACGGAAAGGTTTTGATTGATGTCGCCAATCCACTGGATTTTAGCAATGGCATGCCCCCATCCCTTTCTCCGGTAAATACAGATTCCTTGGGGGAGCAAATTCAGAGAAGGTTCCCTGGGCTGAAAGTGGTAAAATCGTTGAATACGATGAATACGAAAGTCATGGTAAACCCTTCTGTGGTTCAGGGCGATCACAACGTTTTTGTTTGTGGAAATGATGAGACAGCAAAAGCGACTGTAAAGAGTATTTTGGAATCTATGGGTTGGAGAGAGAATCTGATAATTGATCTCGGAGATATCACTAACTCACGGGGAACTGAAATGATGTTGCCTATCTGGCTGAGGTTATGGAATACCTTGGGTACTTCGGAATTCAATTTTTTCATTCGGAAAAACGACTAAGTAAGTCTTTAGACGTCTTTCGTAAGGTTGGGAGCGTATCAGTCGGTAGGTATAATGACCAAACCGGGAGATTGCGAATGAATAACCCGGTTTGATCTGATTTTATAATTCTGCGATTTTACTTAAAATACGCTTGACAATAAGTCTTGCAATTCCTTCCACGATTTCTCGTCTGCTTCCTGGTTGTAGGCTAGTGGCAATTTAAACTTCTGACCAAGAGAATCGGCACCTTTACTGGTAAATCCGTGAACTGCTCCTTCATAGGTTATGTATTTATAGTCTGCCTTAGCACTATCCATCATTGCTTTGAAAGTCTCTACCTGCTCCGGTTTGATGAACTCATCATCAGCTCCGTTGCATACCAATACTTTCGCTTTCAGGTTTTCTCCAGGCATGATTGGTAATTGTACACCACTGTGAAATGCAGCGACGGCATCCAAATCTGCTCCGGCATTGGCCATGGTCATTGCCACACTTCCGCCAAAGCAATAGCCAATCGCAGCAATTTTGTCACCATCTACAGTAGGATTGGCTTTTAGCAAGGCAATTGCAGCATCAAACCGGGCAGTTGCTTCAGTCAGATTACTCATAACCGTCTGTGTGAATTTCATGGCATCAGCAGGATGTTCTGCCAGTTTGCCATCGCCATACATGTCTACCGCCAGAGCGGTATAACCCAAAGCAGCCAGTTTTTCTGCTCTCTCTCTTACATATTCATTGTGTCCCCACCATTCGTGAACAATCAAAATTGCAGGTCGCTTTCCTTCCTGGTTTTCGTCGTAAGCGATGTAACCCTTCATCGTGGTAGAATCCGTACTGTAAGTGACTTCTTCCCCCTTCACTTTAACTGCGGTTTCTTT
>JBCBHL010000488.1:0-4484 GCA_038525605.1 Bacteroidota bacterium | reverse complement strand
GTTAAGCTGCTGAATAGCATTTAGTAAATTGACACTGTCAGTATTTAAATCTACCTGCGCATTGAGGATATCCAGTTGCGTACCCTGACCATATTCATAGGAATACTGTGCTCTTTTCAATCTGTCTTTGGAAATCGAGAGCGCATCTTCAAGGCTGGCTACCGTATTTTGTTGTAGGCTTGCATTGTAATAAACAGTACTTAACTGCAGAATAGTATTCTCAATCAGCTCTCTAACCTGTAAAGCAGAAAGCTCCTTTAGCTGCTGACTTTGCAGAAAGTTATAACGTCTGCCTTTGCCATCCCAAAGGGTATAATTGATATCCAGACCACCGCCCCAGCTGTAACTGGAGTTAGGGTCTAATTCTCTGTCTCCTTGTACGGTTTCTAAGTTACCCCCGTTGAATGTCCAGCCATAATTTCCTGTGGCAGAGACTGTTGGCAGGTAGCCATTGTTTTGCTTAGTAGCATTATTTTCTGCTACTTCTTGGTTGATTCGAGCTACTTTAATATCGTAGTTGTTTTTTAAAGTAGTTGCCAGTGCTTCTTCAAACGAGAGCTCAGATTGTGCCTGTAGCTGAAAATGAAATATGAACGTGGCAAATCCCGTAAGTAAAAATATGATGCTCCTTTTCATTGTTAAAATGCTTCTAGTGCTTCTTTTTCTGATTCCTGTTCCATGATGGCTCTTTCCACAGCTTCTCTTTTCGGCTTTTTGCCATTCCACAGCCAATAGAGATATACTTTCAGAGTGTTGCTGGTAGATAAAAGCATTGGCAGCATCACCAGCGTTAATACTGTAGCAATTCCGATACCGTAAGCAATAGATATGGCCATCGGAATTAAAAACTGAGCTTGCCTGCTGGTTTCAAATATCAAAGGCGCCAGTCCGGCAATTGTTGTGATGGAAGTAAGGAATATCGCTCTAAATCTGGATGCTCCTGCAGTTACAATTGCTTCATTATATTCCATTCCCTCCTTCAGATAACCGTTAAATTTACTGATGAATACAAGTCCGTCATTGACGACAATTCCTATCAGGGCTATGATTCCTAGGAATGATAGAATGTTGATAGGGAAATCATGAATCCAGTGACCCCAACCAACACCAATCAATGAAAATGGTATCATAATGAGCAGCAGTAATGGTTGGCTGTATGACCTGAAAGTGAAAGCGATCACTACATAAATCAAAAACAAAATGATGAATGAAACTTTTATGCCGCTACTAATCGTTTTTCCTGCCTCCCGATTTTGCCCTTCATAAGAAGCAGAAACACTTGGGTATTTCAATTGTATTTCCGGGACTATCTCGTTTCTAATGGTAGCGACAATATCTGCGGCACTTTCTCTGGGGTTTACCAGATCGGCGTCCAGCCTGATTTCTCTTTTACCATCGAGGTGGTTGATGGAAATTTCCCCTCTTTCAATCTGATAGGTAGCCAGCTCACTGAGCGGCACACGATCGCCACCAGGTGTTACGATGCGCATATTATCCAAATCGCTAATTGATGATCTGCCTCCCCTTTCAAAGCGCACCCAAACGATGATTTCATCCTCGCCACGCTGAAAACGCTGTACCTGCAGGCCATTGAAACCATATCGAACCTGCGAAATCATTTCATTGAGAGTAAGTCCCAAAGCATAGGCTTTTTCTTTCATTGTAAGCCTGATTTCTTTGATACCCTCAGGGTCATTGTCGCCAATGTCTCTCAGTTTGGAATTACTGAGCATGTAAGCCTTTAACTCTTTCTTGGCAGCTTTTAATTCTCTGATATTATATCCTAGCAGGGATACTGACACCGGCTTGCCACCAAAATTATTCCCCCCATCAAAAGTGACACTTTCTGCACTTGGAAAAGAACCAGCCTTAGCAAAAATAGCACCTGAAATATCCGAAGAACCGATATCATCACCGCGTTCTTCACCGGGAAGTAAGTTGATCGTTAAAGAAGCATTGGCTGTACCGGGACCTACGTTTTTGATGATGTTTTCAATGATTTCTTTCCCATCATCCCGTTTTGCAGAGAATTCGTCACCAACTTCAACAGCCAGTTTTTCAATGTAACTAACGATGCTGTCAGTTTCTGCAGGATTGACGCCCTGAGGCATTTTTACGTTGACTTGCACTCTGTCACTAGCTATGGAAGGGAAGAAGGTCGCTCTGATGATACCGCCTTTGATGGCTCCAAATGACAAAGCAAGTGTGGCAATCAACAGACCAAATACGATGGGCTTGTATTTCAGCGAAAA
Source organism: Bacteroidota bacterium (assembly GCA_038525605.1). Classification (GTDB taxonomy): domain Bacteria; phylum Bacteroidota; class Bacteroidia; order Cytophagales; family Cyclobacteriaceae; genus JANSWY01. The sequence continues at coordinate 2,232 of JBCBHL010000488.1, read as the reverse complement.
CCTTAAAACTGGCATATAAAGCTTGTCTCGCATGCCATTCATCAGTTTGTCGCCAAAGTTATTAAACCAATAAGTTTTCTGGTTTTTTGTTAATACTTTGGAATGTGCAATATGCGCTGGCAAGATGACAAATGCCTCCAGCAAGGAAAAACCAAGTGTAAGAATCACCACGATAGTTACCTCAGTGAAAAATTCACCAATTCTTCCATCCAGGAAGAAAAAGGTACTGAAGGCTATGAGAGTCGTCAAGATTGCAGAGGTAATCGCAGGAATTACCTCCATCGTTCCATCGATAGCGGCTCGCACACGCGATTTTCCTTTTTCATAATGGTGAAAGATGTTCTCGGCAATCACGATACCGTCATCAACCAGAATCCCTATGACGATGATCATTCCGAAAAGTGACAATACATTGATAGTCACATCGAGGTAATTGACCAGCATAAACATGCCTAAAAACGAAATCGGTAAACCGAATGCCACCCAAAACGCCAACCTCGGTCTTAGGAAAAGAGATAGGAAAAACAGCACAAGCAATATTCCGATTGCGCCGTTTTCTGCCAGTAGTTTCGTTCTTTGGATGATCGTAATACTTCTGTTAGAAGTCACTTCCAGTTTGATATTCTGATATCGGTCATTGAATTCCTCAGCAAAAGCTATCGAGCTGTTAGCTGCTTTGATTAGGTCTTCTTTGTTGGTAGTTTTTACACTGACCGGAATCGATAGTTTCCCGTTGAAGTAAGCCCTGTTTGGGGTTTCAGACCAGGTATCTTCTACCGTGGCTATGGTGCCAAGTGTTACTTTGGATCCGTCGGACAAAGCTTTTACAATGATGCCTTCCAATTCCTGTGCATAGTAAGATCGGTTTCTGACTCTAATCAGGTAATCTTCCTCTTTCGTTTTGACTGTTCCTCCTGTCACCAGAATGTTCGCTACAGCCACTGCCTGAGATACTTCCCTAAATGTGATGTTATACGATCTTAACACTTCTTCCTTTAGAGAAATGCTGATCTCTTCATCAGGAAATCCTGTGATTTCAACTTGTGAAATGCCGTCAATGCCTCTCAGTTCAGCTTCTACCTGTCGCGCGATGTCTTTTAATGTTTTGAGATCTACACCCTCTCCTGAAAGGGCCAGAGAGACTGCTTCCGATAGTGTTTCCTGTTTGGCAACTACGGGAGGTTCCATTTCAGCAGGGAATGAAGGAACTTTGTCAACAGCATTTTTTACATCGGCCAGTAACACATCCACGTCATAGCCCTGCTCTGCTTCTATAGTGATGGACGCAGAGTTTTCCTGTGAGGACGAAGTAAATCGATCGATCCCAACAAGTCCACGCAAATTATTTTCAATCTTCAGAACTACTCCCTCTTCCATTTCACCGGGAGATGCGCCCGGATAAACAACAGATATCTGAATGTTTTTAGATTCCTGCAGCGGGAAGAAACTGGACCTCATACTCAGCATTCCCAGCACCCCCAGATTAACAAAAGCCAAAATGATCACATTGACTGCTACCGGGTATTTGATAAAGTGTGTAATAATCTTTCTCACTGGCTGTTGGAGTTTTGGTAAACACTCACTTTCATGCCGGCAAACGCTCCCGGAGGAATCTTACTGAGCATTGTATCACCGTTTTTTAGCCCAGTTACGATAGCACTATTTTTCGACTGATGTTTAATAGTGACCGTTTTTGGAACCAGTATATCATTTTCAACCAAATAAACCTTGTCCAGATCGAATAATGTAGAGCGAGAAACTTCCATAGCATTATCTACATCACTGGCATGGATTTTTGCATGCATGAACATCCCATTTTTTAGCTCGTTGGATTTTACTTTTACAAATACCGAACTCAGCTGGCTTTCCGTATTCACCGTTCTGTTGATTCTCGCTACTTTTCCGGTAATTACCCGACCAAAGCTCTTATCTGCTGAAATATCAGCAACCTGACCCTGTTTGATTTTATCAGCCTGATTGGCATTAATCGCTACTTCGAGTTCATAATAATCCGGTTTAATAAATACGCCCAGTTTCTGTCCTTGCCTGACGACCGTTCCGGGATCTACATTTGCTTCGATCAGTACTCCGTCGTAAGGCGCCCTGATCGTAAACTTGGAAAGGTTAATTTCAGCATTTTTGATATTGTAGTAATCGCTGTAGACACTCTTACCTGTGAGAAAAAGCTTTAGTTTTTCAGACTTTACATCAGGTAGTTCTGAACTACCTGAT
>JBCBHL010000487.1:0-4533 GCA_038525605.1 Bacteroidota bacterium | reverse complement strand
ATCAGGCACAAAGTTGGCACAGGACTTATACATGCTATGCGAAGGTAGAGAGTACAGGTATTGGAATGAATACCAGATTCTTTGTCAGTAATTTTGAAAATCAATCAGCAGAGTCTATCTACTTTGACTTCTATGTCAAAAGAGGTGAACACAGCGAGAATAGAATCAAAGAGTTAAAAAATATGTGCTTCTCTGATCGACTCTCTACTCATGGTTTCTGGTCTAACTTTCTACGCTTATTGATCAGTAGTATGGCTTATGAAATGTTCCTGCTCATCAAGAATGAGATCAAAAAGACTTCAATTAATGAAGCTAAAAAGTGGCAAGTAGCAACGATTAGAACACTGTTATTGAAAGTAGGTGCTACTATTAAAATCTCGAAAAGAAGAATATACTATAGATTGTCAAGAGCTTTTCTTTATCAGGAACTCTTCAAGCAGCTCATTACATCCTAGAAAAAATCGAACTCATTAATCCAGACAAATCATGGGAGAAGTATGCCCAAACATCAAAAATCTGATCAATTCGACCTCTTCTTCATGTAGAGCAAAGTCAAAACAGCAAGCTAAACAGCCTAGAAAAACCAGATCAAGACAGATCTATATACTCAGAGTCAAATCTACCTGATCTGAATGCCATGATGAAACTACAAAATGGCTCTCATGAATAATGCGGGTTAATTTTGCTCTCATGAGAACACCGATGATTACGCCTGAAGGATTGGAAAAGTTGAAAAAGGAATTGGACCATCTTTGGCATGTAGAAAGACCGGAAACTACCAAAAATGTTGCGTGGGCAGCAAGCTTAGGTGATCGATCAGAAAATGCAGATTACCATTACAATAAAAAGAGGCTTAGAGAAATAGACAGAAGGATTCTGTACTTGCGCAAATGTATTGACAATTTCAAGGTAGTCTCATACGATCCGTATCAGGAAGGCAAAGTGATGTTTGGTGCCTGGGTAGAGATCGAAAATGAAAAAGGTCTGCAGAAACGACTTCGAATAGTAGGATATGAAGAAATCATTGGTGCAAAAGATTACATTTCCATCGATTCGCCAATGGCACAGGCACTTTTAAAGAAGGAAGAAGGAGGTGAGGTAATTGTAAAAACACCTGCTGCTCAATTCAAATGGCGGATCAACAAAATTGAATATGTGCAATAGAAATTCATCAAGATCACACTTCTGATTTCCTGACCATTTCAAATACCAAATATCCGAATGTTAAGAGCACATATCAATATCAATTAGAAACTCCTTTGATGGCTAACTGAGAATTCAAAGCAGGTTCGACATCTGTTACGTTCTCTTTTTTGCCATCTTCGGTATCTTCCATCTCGCTAACTAAATCATCGACACCCTCATCACCTTCCTGATAATCAATAGGTTGTGGGATGTCTGTTTCATCTTTTATTTTAAGTAGGAAAAGAGAAACATAAAGCGCTGAAACACCAGCAAAGAACCAAAAAAGATCGATGTATGCTACCCAATGAGCACTATTCCAGGTGTCCCAAATCCACTGTTGTGTCACAACTCCATTGACAATTGGTACTAAAACAGATAATAAGCCTCCAATGAAAAGATAGTTTCGGTTTTGCAAGGAGTATTTGTTCCAAAACATTCCTATTATCATCAAACCTAACCAGCTTAAAAAGAATATGGGATTCACTACACTGATGCGATCGGTCATTTCGATTGGAACCAATTTATTGGCCAGAAAAAGGATAGCAAAAGCCGGAAACAAGGACAGGCAAACTGCCAAATACCACTTGGTGATTCTGTGATGGAAATTTCGTTGCTTTAGCGTATACCGCTTGTTATTTCTCGCAGTCCGCCATATTAGGATACCACTGATGATCATAAAACAGGTAATCATAGCTAAAATAAAATAAATCACCCGCATCACATTGCCACCGTAAGTACTGTAATGCAATTTGAATATGAAACCTATGATACTCATGCTGTAGGTCTTTTGATTCGGAATCAGGCTGTATTCCTTGAGTACCTCACCGTCCTTCAATCTCATTGCCAGACTACCCGTGCTGTTGATACCCTGATGATCATCAATATTCCAAAACGCAACGGCATCTTCTTTTCCGTAGTTTCTTGTGTTAACGTTCTTCACGATAAATTCCGGATATTCCAACCTTACTTTTTGATAAAGCTCATTTAAACTCAGATGTTCAAACGGTTGAGCATCTTTTTCAACTGTCAATGCTGCTGCAGGATTTACTTTACTTACCAGCGCTTCCTGATCACCATTATACAACAAAACTGAAGCTGGCGCTAAAATTAAGATGAGCAGCCCAAGAAAAGCACCGGTGACTGCATACATCGCCTGAAAGGGAAGTCCTATCACACCTAAAACTGTATGTGCATTTGTCCAGATAGACTTCCAGGAGCCCTTTTTGGTAAAAGCATACATCTTGGTTAACAGGTTTTTCCAGTGAATTAATAGTCCGGTTACAATTGCAAATAAAAAGAAGAGTGCAACCAGCCCGGCAATGTAGATACCTGCTACCGGTATCTGGCGGAAATAATGAAGAAAATATATTGTGTCACTCACTGTAGTCAAAGGCTTTCGGATGTCCTGAACTTCCATCGTAGCAGGGCTTATATAGGCAGCCATTCTTTCGGTAGTAGAATCTGTTTGATCGATAGCTCCGTATACCCTCAGCACCGGAGATTCTTCAGTTGGTAGCCAGATGTTTGTGTTTTCATAGTAGTTTAATCCACCGTAAGACTCATCGATGATCTTAATTGCCTGATCGATATCAAAGTTCTCGTTAAGCGGTTGCCTCATATCAGGGTTTTCCCATTGGGCAATCTCATGTCGAAAAATAGAAAAAGCACCTGCGTAGAAAATCACGAAAAGTGCAAAACTGATGACAATCCCCGAAACTGTGTGGGTATGAAACATGACATTGTACCTTTCATTACCCAATCCTTTAAGCTTTTTCATAACATGTAAATTATAACACTACTAATCGAAATGATCACCAACAAGATACTCCAACTGACCCACGCTTTCTTGATCAGGTAAATCATCACCATAAGACCTACCCAACAGATGAATGAAGTAAAGGTGGATGTCAATAAGACAGGTGTATCATCGATTACGCTTTTGGCTATGGCAATATGCAGTAAAGCTGTAGCAGCATATGCTCCAAAGATAACTGCAAGTATTTTACTAACTCTTTTCCATCCTGAAGACAGGTATTTCTTTTTAGCTGGCATTATACAAAGTCAATTAAAATAAACAATACGGATACTGCTCCCCACAGCCAAACCCATCTGAAATTGAGTTTTACGGAAAGGATCATCGCTGACATAACCATCATAAAAGAAACCATCCATGTCACCAATGAGGTTGCAAAATCACTGGTAAAGGTGAAAATCACCAGTGAAAAAAGAAGTAGGGCACCAGCAATTAACAGAGTGTATTTTTTGTTTTGTCTGAAGATTTTTAGATCCTGCCTCGGAAAATACTTCGAGGTTGTATAAAACAAAAAACAGGCTATGGTTAAGATCGCTAGTGCCATGATTCTTATCGGTTGTTATTAGAAGATAAATCCACTATTGCTGTCACAGTAGCTCCGGTCACATCAAATACCTTTGTAGAAGCATCAGTTTCCGGATCGTACCTATAAACTGCGTTAATTCCTTCTCCCGGATTCACGATAGGAAAGTAGGGAACATTGTCAATCCAGTAAGCATTAGTAGCAGCAAACGGATTTAATCTTGGCAGATCAGGAAGCAACCTGACAGATTGAGCATTTAAATCCAATTCTACCCAGGCAGCATTTGAACTAGTATTCAGCAAACCAAGTATTTCATCTATCTGCGCTGGTGATAGGTTTGATGGATCTCCACCTACTGAAATCAGGATATTGACAACTTCCTGCGGTGTCTCAATACCAATATGGCCGTATGCTATTCCATTTTGATAATAGGAGAATGCTCTAAAAGACTGAAGCAGCAAGCTTTGGTCAAATGCTACTCTGAAGTCATAACTCGCATCAAACTCATTCGAGCCAGCCGGAATACGCAATACACCTCCAGTATTTCCACCAAATAGGGCAGGAGTCAGGTTTCCGGTGTGATGAATGTATAGGTTACCCTGTTCATCAGTCAGTCTGTGTAATGGATTGAATGTGAATGTTGGGCCAGTTGTAGAATTAAGCTGATTGCCAAATGTACCACTGGAGATACTACCACGCACCAAAGTGAAGTTATCCAGCAACGGACCATCACCTTGAGCATAAGATATAAAGACATCATCACCTCTGATTACTGCGGAGGAAACACCCAATCCAAGATCTGCTCTGTCAGTAAAAATCTGAGCCCCGGATAAATCAATATTACCAGTGATTGCTAAAGATTGCGGATTGAATACCCTCACCTGAGTCAGATCATTAGGATCTACAAAAATTCCCGTATTGCTATCCCTGATACGCAAAGTAAATGGGAGTTCACCTGTAGTAGGAATGACACCATCTTCTACGACAACTCCATTACCATCCACACCCATTT
>JBCBHL010000486.1:0-4548 GCA_038525605.1 Bacteroidota bacterium | reverse complement strand
ATCCTGATTACCGCTCTGGCAATATTGCTGAATTATGCTGTAAAAATGAGTCGCAGTAAATTGTGGGAATCAATTGCTAAAGTTACTATGCTGGGTTATTCTGTTCCCGGTGCTGTCATAGCAGTAGGCATTATGATTTTGATCATCGGGTTGGACAAATATTTTATCTCCGTATTCAATGAATGGTTTTCCATTAAAATGGATCTGCTGATTACTGGAAGTATTTTTGCGTTACTTTATGCCTACCTGGTGCGATATTTTGCAGTTAGTTTTGGTCCAATGGAAGCGGCCTTTAAAAGTTTACCACATAGTTTGAATGAGGCCGGCAGGTCTTTGGGAGCATCTCCAGCCAGAAACTTACTAAAAGTAGACTTGCCGATCCTGTCAAAGGCAATCATCGCGGCAGTAATGGTAGCGTTTGTAGACATCATGAAAGAACTTCCGCTTACGCTGATATTAAGACCATTTAACTTTAACACTCTTGCTACCAATGCTTTTCAATATGCCAATGATGAAATGGTAACTAAAGCAGCTCCTGCAAGTTTGTTAATTATCGGAATAGGAATGATACCCGTTTTTTTGTTGAATAGGTTGATCAAACAAGAAAAATAATGAAAGTAGCACTCTCAGTAGAAAACTTGTCAAAAACATTTGAAGGTCAGAAAGAACCTGTTCTGAAGGACGTTTCCCTTCATGTTGAGCAGGGAGAAATTCTGGCACTGACCGGTGAGAGCGGCTGTGGAAAAACCACTTTGCTGAGATCAATTGCAGGCTTTGAACCTATACAGAAGGGAGGGATTTCCATTTTAGATCAACTGGTTTCCGATTCTGATAAGGTCGTAAAACCGGAAAATAGAAGCGTGGGTCTGGTGTTTCAGGATTTAGCTTTGTTTCCACATATGACCATCAAAAAGAATATTGCCTACGGCCTGAACCGACTTTCGGCTGACGAGAAAAAGCAAAGAATTACCGAAGTGCTGGAGTTGACAGGGCTTAGCGATTACACCGATCGATATCCTCATGAATTATCTGGAGGACAAAAGCAACGCGTTGCATTGGCCAGAGCACTGGCAGTAAAGCCCAAACTACTGTTGATGGATGAGCCCTTCAGTAACCTGGATGAAATCCTTAGAGTGAAAGTAAGGCATGAAATCAAAGCTATATTAGAGAAAAGTGAAATTACTACTATCATCGTTACACATGATTCTCAGGATGCTTTCAATCTTGCTGATAAGATAGCTATTCTGAAAGGCGGTGAAATCATTCAATACGGTACACCAAAGGAATTGTACGATCAACCTGCTAATCCTTATGTGGCTCGTTTTTTCGGTGAAATCAGCATTATATCAGGAAAGAAACAAGGAGATGAAATCGCAACGGCTTTTGGAAATATACCGATGACAGTCCAAAAAGAACGTCTAACGATTGGCCTGAGACCCGGAGCTATTGTGATGAATGCCGATGATAACTTTCTGAAAGGGACCGTGTCCAATGTAAGATTCCTGGGCGAATTCTATGAATATATCGTGTCTTCAAAGACATCCGACGAACACATCCATATCAGGTCTTTCAATGAGCAGTTTCAGGAAGGTGAGGACATTTCATTCTCTGTCGAGCCTGGTAAAATAAGACTATTCTGATTTCGGGATTTTCCAGAAGAAAACTTTTGTTTGATTTTCTTTAAGAACTTAGCCTCTTTAAGGCATAAGAGCCTGAAAGAAAGCTCTATTCTCACTACTAAAGACATGATGAGTGCCGTTAGAAATAACCAGCTCAGGCTCGGGCTATAGCTGACACTGCTCAATACTATGTATATTGATCCCAGTGCAAATAGCACGATTGCCAGATTCATTTGGCGGATTAATGCTTTAAGTGATTTTCTTCTTTCTCCGGCATAAAACGGCTTATCACTGATTTGCCACTTCCTCATCATCAATTTATCAAAAAGAGGCAGAGCTCTCCATTTTAAATCTTCAATTCTGTTTTCTATCGCTTCTCGGTTTTCCATTTGAATACTGTTTTATGTTTAAGTTGGTGTAAAAAATAATTGTTGTTTAAACGGATTGATGGTGTCTGAATTTTCATCCTAAATACTGTATGCAGGTATAATTTAATGTCGATAGTTACCTGATCAGCATATTTTATGGATAAAAATTTCAAGCACGTTTACAAATATAGTTAACATTAAGGTAACATTGAAATAATTTAAGGATAATATTGGATTTCGAAATATTTGAATGAACCTGCGTTTTTGTTTGACTGAAGAAGTGAAAGTGGATTAATTCTAAACCTATTTCCGTAGGTTGACTGTTTTTTGCGATACAAAAGGGGTTTAATTTGATTCAAAAACACTTATTTAATTGTCAAACACTCTTAATCCTTTTAAATTCGTGAAATGAGAGAGGCTGTCTTCGTAAAACTAAACGGTGAAAAATGGAAAGAGATCGAGAAGTATGTCTTGTCCAATGCTCTCAAGGATCCCGACGTTCTGGCGGGTTATTACATTCAGTTAACCGACGACCTATCGTATTCACGGACCCAGTATCCTAAAAGCTATGTAACACAATACCTGAATTCGATTGCCTCCAAAGCGCATCACCAGATTTATATCAATAAGCAGGAAAAGTCGAGTCGAATCATTACTTTCTGGACTCAGGAAGTACCCCTGGCGATGTATCAGATGCGTAAGGAGATGCTGATTTCGACCATTATATTTCTAACCTCCATTTTGATTGGTGTGGTATCTACTGCCTACGACACTGGTTTTACCAGGCTAGTTCTGAGAGATGCCTATGTAGATATGACTCTCGAAAATATTGAAAAGGGAGATCCGATGGGAGTTTATGCCAGTATGAGTCAGGTAGCGATGTTTTTGCAAATTACTTTCAATAACATTCGGGTATCATTCTTTGCATACGGTGCTGGTTTGTTTTTTTCCATAGGAACGGGGTTGATCTTGTTTTACAACGGTGTAATGCTGGGAACTTTTCAGATGTTCTTCTATCAGAAAGGGTTGTTGCTATTCAGTTTCCTCAGCATATGGATTCACGGGACTATAGAGATTAGTAGTATCGTCATAGCTGGAGGAGCTGGCATTCATCTGGGAAATAGTTTTATGTATCCCGGAACACTACCCCGGACAGAATCCTTTATTAAAGGAACTAAAAAGAGTATTAAAGTACTGATCGGGCTGATTCCCTTGTTCATCACTGCCGGGCTTTTGGAGTCTTTTGTGACAAGGTACATTCACTGGCACTGGTCCATTAAACTTTTTATTGTAATGCTCTCAGCAGCATTTATAGTTTATTATTTTGGCATCCTGCCAATGAAAACCCACCGCAAATTATATGAAGGAAAAGATTGAGTTACAAAGAGAAAGAGATTTTAGTGAAAATATCTCTACGCTTTTTCAGGTTGTCAGAACGCAGTTTAAAAGACTATTTGGGTCTATATTGTTCATCGCCGGTCCTATCATCCTGATAGCTTCCATCTTACTGGCCTATGCAGCTGTCCAAAATTTAGACATGATTACCAATCCGGATCCTGACTTCTTAGGTGGCATGTTATCGGCCTATTCCAGAGCCATACTAGGTTACGTTGGATTGTGGTTTGGTTATTCGATGGTTGGTGTGGTTACATTCTCATACCTCAAGGTTTATCAGCAGAGTGAAGACCCGCAAACGATTACAACAGACGATATATGGAAAGAGAGTAAGAAACACATTCTCAAAATATTGCTTGCTTCAATTCTTACCGGTATTATGATCGCACTGGGAGCTGTTTTTCTGATAATTCCCGGATTAATACTGGCTATATATCTTTCTATGGTTAACCCAACTATCATTTTTGAAAAAGAATCTGTGGGCGAGTCCATCAACAAGTCTTTCCGATATATATCAGATAATTTCTGGATTACAGTGGGACTGGCCATAGTTGTAACGATTATTACCTACATTATCAGTATTGCGTTTAGCATCCCATCGGCAATTATGGGTTTTGTTTTGTCATTTAACAGCATCTCTTCTATCGAAAGCGGGGAAGCGGCTGGCATTTCGGATACATTTAAGATTTTGTATATGGCAGCAACAATGGTTGCAAACCTTGCGGGTATGATCATTTCAGCAATTCCTAATGTTTCTATTGCGCTCCACTACTTTAACCTAAAAGAGCAGAAGGATTCAACAGGACTCATGGGGCAAATTTCACAGATGGGTAAATCCAGTGCCGAAGAAGAGGAAACATACTGATTTGAAAAAGTACATACATATCCTTTTAGCCATTTGGCTGCTCTTAAATGCCGTGCCTCAGTCATTCGGGCAGGAACCGCGAAAGGTTTCGAAAGAAAAAATTGAGAAGCTGCAGCAAGACTCAGACTTCAGCTATGCTACCAACTACCGGGTGGAAGAAGACCCACTTTCCAGAATCTGGAATTGGATTGTATCCAAATTCTTTCAACTGGTGGGAAGTGCAGTTCAAGGCGGTTTCTGGCGCGTAGTTTTTCTAATCCTGATCGGATTGATCATTGCCTATGCAGCTGTAAAATTATTA
>JBCBHL010000485.1:0-4566 GCA_038525605.1 Bacteroidota bacterium | reverse complement strand
GGACAATCTCTTTCGTAGAACATACAGTTAAACGAAATTAAGATAGCCCGCTTCGGCGGACCGACACTTCGTTCGCTATGACGAATCGCAAACTTTTGAGACGTCCTTTTTTTGTGTCAATGATCACTACAGTGCTGCTGCCAGCTCACTCGCTTGCTTAATAGCTACCTTCGCATCCAGCTCCCCGGCCTTAAAAGCACCGCCAATCACGTGTGTGTTAATTCCTTTTCCTTTCAATGTCTCGCTTAACTCGTCAAAAGTTAGCTGTCCGGCACAAATGATTACATTGTCGACATCCAGAATTTGCTTTTCTCCTTTTACAGAAATATGCAATCCGGCATCATCAACCTTTTCATAAGTTACCTCTCCAATCATTTTTACCTGATGTTTTTTCAAACTCTGGCGATGGATCCATCCGGTAGTTTTACCGAGTCCTCCCCCATGTTTGCCTGGTGATCTTTTCAGTAAGTATATTTCTCTGTCGGCATCAGGAAATTCGGGCTTTTTCATAGCACCTCTGTCCCTAAAATCCATATCTACTCCCCACTCATCCATAAAGCCCGCAACCTGTGGAGCTTCATGCTTTTGATGTAGTAAATATTCAGAAACGTCGAAACCAATTCCTCCCGCACCTATCACAGCTACTTTTTTGCCTACGGATTTATGATCTCTCAATACCTCGATATAAGTCAGTACCTTCGGATGATCCTCCCCTTCCATGCCTACCTTCCTGGGAGAAACTCCGGTAGCAATGATTACCTCATCAAACCCTCCCGAAGACAATGAATCAGTAGTTGCCACTGTGTTAAAGTGTATATTGACGCCAGTCAGCTCCAGTTGTTTATTGAAATACCTGATGGTTTCATGAAATTCTTCTTTCCCGGGAATCTGCTTCGCCATATTAAACTGACCTCCAATTTCTCCGGATTTTTCAAACAAATGCACTTCATGTCCTCTCTGCGCAGCTATCGTGGAAGCCGCAAGACCCGCGGGTCCAGCACCTATTACAGCTACTTTCTTTTTGGTAGTGGCAGGCAGATAATTTAACTCCGTTTCGTGACAGGCCCTCGGATTTACCAGGCAGGAACTTATTTTGCCTTTGAATGTATGATCGAGACAAGCCTGATTACAGGCAATGCACGTATTGATTTCGTCTTCCCGCTCCTCGATCGCTTTCAAAACAATATCGGAATCTGCCAGAAAAGGTCTGGCCATAGACACCATGTCAGCATGACCGTCGGCAATGATCTTTTCGCCTATATCAGGCATATTAATTCTGTTGGTGGTAATCAGCGGAATCGACACCTTACCCATCAACCTTTTGGTAACCCAGCTAAATCCACCTCTCGGCACCATCGTTGCAATTGTCGGAACCCTTGCTTCGTGCCATCCAATACCTGTATTGATGATATTTGCACCTGCTTTTTCTATTGCCTGCGCCAGCATCTCCACTTCTTCCCACGTGCTGCCATCATGAACCAGGTCCAGCATCGATAAGCGATAGATGATGATAAATTCTTTTCCTACCTTTTCCCTGATGCCTTTCACAATCTGCACCGGGAACTTGATTCTATTTTCAAAACTGCCACCCCATTCATCAGTTCTTTTATTGGTGTGACTAACAATAAATTGATTGATCAGGTAACCTTCCGACCCCATTACCTCAACCCCATCATATCCAGCCTCTTTAGCAAGCGCAGCACATTTCACGAAATCTTTAATGGTCCTTTTCACCCCTGATTTGGTCAGCTTCCAAGGCTTAAATGGCGAAATCGGAGATTTAATACCTGATGGCGCCACAGCCAAAGGATGATACCCGTATCGGCCGGCGTGTAGAATCTGCATACAAACTTTTCCACCTTCTTTATGTACAGCTTCTGTAACAATCCGATGCTGTTTTACCTCCTTTTGAGTAGTTAGCTTACCTGCAAAAGGCGCAACCCATCCTGCTCGGTTTGGTGCTACTCCACCGGTGACAATTAACCCCACCTGTCCTCTCGCTCTTTCTGCCAGATAAGCAGCCTGTCTTTCGAAACCATTTTTCGCCTCTTCGAGTCCTGTGTGCATCGAACCCATGATCACCCTGTTCTTCAATGTGGTAAAACCTAAGTCTAAAGGCTGTAATAAATTCGGATATTTGTTATGCATGCCTACAATTTAGGGAAAGTTTTTAACAATCTAAATTAATGCCTTTCATCTTCTGATATTTAGTGCCTGACAGAAGATCACTGCTTATTTACTGATCTTCCGATACGATCATTAGTAGAGAAACATCTTTTGAATACTAGAAATTTCCAAGAAATACTTCCCCCGGAGAAAACAACCGATCGGGATAATCATATGGTAATCATGGTTTTAAACAACTATGCTTGACAAATGTAAACCGAGACCATTTATATAAAATCAGGTAACACTAAGCATTGTAATTCGTAAACTTAAAAGTCAAAATAAAAAACTCACATTTAAAATGGTCAAAAACTACCTAATAGTTGCACTTCGACACCTGAAGCGCCAGCCAGCCTATTCATTATTGAATATTCTTGGCCTTACAATTGGAATTATCTCCTCTTTACTAATAGTCTTATACCTATCCAACGAGCTTGGCTATGACGAACATCACACGAAAGCAGACAGAATTTACAGAGTAAATGCCAACATCTCCGAACCTGATAATGCGTTCAGATGGGCATCTTCGCAGCTTCCGATGGGAAAAACAGTCGCTGAAGAATTCGATGAAATTGAAAATTTCGTGAGAATAGTCCCACAAGGTCAGGTCAAGTTTCAACTAGGCGATATCTTTTATATGGAAGACGATATCTATATGGTAGATTCTACCATGTTTTCTGTTTTCGACTATGATCTGATAGCAGGAAATCCCGCAACAGCCCTTATAAATCCTAATTCGATAGTTCTAAGCGAATCTCTTGCTAATAAGATGTTCAAAGGAGAAGATCCGATGGGTAAACTGGTGAAAACCGATGCAAGGTCTTACAGTATCACAGGTATTTACAAAGACACTCCCAAACAATCTCACATTCGGCCCAATGGTTTGATATCTCTGAGCTCAGCTGAGAACAACACAAGTAACCCGGGGCTATGGGGAAGTTTTGGTATCTATACCTACTTTCTGTTGAACGAAGGGGTAAGCAAAGAAACAATCGACAAAAAACTGGAAGGTATTGTTGACAAGTATGTAGCGGTTATATTCGATCAGTTTGATATTACCGTACAATATGAGCTAATCGGAATCAAAGACATCCACTTATATTCTGATTTTGAAGGCGAACCGGAAGCGCTTGGAGACATCAAATATATTTATGTGTTTTCGATAGTAGCGCTGTTCCTTATTCTGCTGGCAAGTATCAACTACATGAATTTGTCAACCGCCAGGTCCATGAGAAGGTCTCTTGAAGTAGGAATCAGAAAGGTGATGGGTGCTTACAGAAGCGGACTTATCAAACAATTTCTTACAGAATCACTGGTTATTACCTTTTTATCTTTGATCATCAGTATCGGGTTAATTTTTCTACTGGTACCGATATTCAATCAGCAACTAGGCACCAATCTAAATGTGGCAGACCTGGCGAATGGCTCCACTATTCTGGTAATTGTTGGCATTCTGCTCATCACCAGTATATTAAGCGGCAGCTATCCGGCATTTTACCTGTCTGCATTTAAACCTGCAGTTGTACTGAAAGGACGCAACGTTTCGGGTGCGGGTAATAAAATTCTTCGATGGTTTTTAGTAGGCGCACAATTTGCTTTGTCAATTTTCATGCTCTTAAGTACGCTGATTATTTACAATCAAATGAGCTATTTGCAAACTGCAGATTTAGGATTTGATAAAAATCAGGTAGTTAACATTAGGTTGAATGGTAATGCTCAGCAAGAGAAATGGCCGGTTTTTTACAATAAACTGATGCAAAGCAACAACATTGCCAACGCTACAACAACAGGTTCTGTGCCAGGATCAGGATTCGGCAAAAATGTGATGGCAGTCGAAACCAAAAACGGCACAATGGAAGACTATGGTGTTGATTTGTTTACTGTTGACTATGAGTATTTCCCCACTTTGGATATTGAAATTATCAAAGGCAGAAACTTCTCAAAAGAGTATCCGACTGATACTGCTGCAGCGGTTATTGTTAATGAAGCGATGGTTGCCAGACTCAACTGGGATGACCCAATAGGCAAGAAGTTTCGTTTCCCACAGGATAGCACTACGACCTATAAAGTAATTGGTGTTGCCAAAGATTATCATCACCGCTCCCTTTACAATCCAATTGAAGCACTTCTTTTCATTCCTACATTCAATAACAACAATGCATTGATTAAAATCAGTGGTGATGTCAAGACCACCGTAGCAGACATTAATGGTATCTGGGACGAAACCTTTCCCGGTATCCCATTCGAATATTCATTTCTGGATCAAGAATTCATGGAGCAATATGAAAATGATCAGCTAAGAGGTAAATTATTCCTTGGGTTTTCTGTGATGATGATTCTGATCGCCTGTCTGGGGTTATTAGGGTTGGCTTCCTTTATTGCAGAACAAAGAACCAAAGA
>JBCBHL010000484.1:0-4578 GCA_038525605.1 Bacteroidota bacterium | reverse complement strand
TTGAAAAGCTCTGAAATATGATTTGCCATAGATAAATGGTCTTCCGGCTTAAATAAATGAGGATAATCACTACCCAGCGCTTCTCTTATTCCCGGAATATCTGAGGCAATTACCGCTTTCGAGGCGGCCATTGATTCAAGTATGCCATTTGGAACACCTTCATGTAGAGAGCTAAATAAACAAAGGTCGCTAGCGTGTATAAGAGAATTGATATCTTCTACTGTACCCAGCAATCGGACATGCTCTTCCAGGCCGAACGATGATATTTGTAATTTGATTTTATCTGCGGTTTCTGCCGGTTTTCCTGCAAGAAAAAGAATGGGAAGCTTTTCATCTGGAATACTTACTATGAATTGTTTCCAGGCTTTTACCAATGTAAAATGGTCTTTATACTGGGTCAGATTAGCTACCATAATCGCTATGAATGCATTGGGAGATATATCTGCACTTTTTAGTACTTGTTCACGGGAAGATTCTGGCCGATTGACTAATATTCCATTATTGACAGTAATCATTGGCTTGGTTTCCGGAATATATGATTTGAGAAACTGGAATCCATCTTGAGAATTTGAGATGAAACCACTTGTGTTTTTGAGTGCAATCCAAAGGATCTTGTCTCTATACTTTTGTTTTGAAAACCCTCTGCCTTCATCCCTTTGATTCCAGATACAGCATTTAGCCCCAGTTAATTGCCAGAAAAAATTAACGTTTACATTTGGTCGTATCGTGTAAGGCATCAATATTTCTATCTTAAACTTCCTAAGTTTCAGCATTAGCTTAAGGATATTTATGATCCTGCCAATGTGACTGCTGCTGAAAGAAAACCCAAGATCGTAATAAGGTATTCCTTTTTCACTTAATTGACTTCCAAAAAGGGTTTCGTTACTTTGATTTAAAAAGAAAAATATTACTTCATGCTTCCCCTTTAATAATTGGTCTGCTAAAATCATGGCCTGACGTTCAGCTCCACCCATGCCACCTGAATCTACTATAAAACCAAATTTCATTTTTGCAAAGTACTAAATTGATGTAACCACTCATCTAAAAATAACAATAGCCAGATACGTCTACCAATACCATCTTGTAGTATTTCTTTTACTGTGGGTTTATGAAAATATTCAAAAAGATGGTTGCTATCCATGAGCCTGTCAATCACTTTTTGATCTTGATCACCAAACCATTTGGACAACGGTACTGCAAAGCCTTTTTTCTCTCTGAATGCAAATTCTTCACTTGTTTTAGATGCTAACAGCTTTTTCAGGAGTATTTTCCCTGTAAATTCGGACTTCTCCCCTGAAAAGTGATGACTTGAAGGAATTTTGGATATGTGATCCCAGACCTTTGTATCAATGAGAGGTGTTCTTACTTCCAGGCTATGAGCCATACTTGCAATATCTACTTTTGTAAGAATGTCATACGGCAGATAGGTGCCAAGATCCATATACTGGGCTTTCTGAACATGATCAAAGTTCTCTGCTTCTTTAAACAAGGTACCAAACAATTTGCTGTCATAATTGGGAAATATATCTAATTTACCTTCATAAAGTTGTTTCCTTAGTTCATACGGATAGTAGCGGACAATTTCCATCCAGTGTTGATATGAATTTCTTTTCATATATCTGTGAGGATATATAGCTCTCCCTAAAGGATATAACATCTTTTTGGTTTTGGAAACACCTGGGTATGAAAGGTCATTAATCCACCTTAAATAGGTATCATAACCGGCAAATGCTTCGTCACCACCATCTCCCGATAGAACCATTTTCACTTTTGAACCAGCAAGCTTACTTACATAATAGGTTGGTATAGAAGAGCTATCTCCGAATGGTTCGCCATATTGAGAGACTAAATCAGGAAGCATAGTTAAGGCATCAGGTTCCAGGATTTCTTCATAATGCTCGGTTTGATATTGTTCAGCGATAGCTCTGGCATATTTGAGTTCGTTATATTCTTTTTCATGAAAACCAATAGAAAAAGTCTTAACTGGTGAACTTAGCAACTCACTCATATACGAGACAACTAAACTTGAATCAATCCCTCCTGATAGAAATGCCCCAAACGGGACATCTGAAACCAGATGTGATTTTACAGAAGATTTGATGACATTGTCTGTTTCTTCCACCCAATCTGACATTGAGGGAGAATGTTCTGGTGTGAATTTAAACTGCCAGTATTTTTGCTTTTCTAAGACCTTACCGTTAAAACCGATTTTTAAGAAGTTAGCTGGAGGAAGTTTATGGATGTTTTTAAATATGGTATTTGGTGCCGGTATATACTGGTGCCAAAGATATTGATCTAGTGCTTCAGAGTTTATTGAAAAATTAAGAAAAGGTAATTTTTTGAATGCGCTGAGCTCTGAAGCGAAGAAAAAACCTTCTGATCCCTGATAGTACAAAAGTGGCTTGATGCCGAAGTGATCTCTTGCTATAAACACGTGATTAGAAACGTAATCTACAATTGCGAAGCTGAACATACCTCGAAAACGATTCAGGCAACTTTGACCCCAGACTTTGTATGCGTACAATATAACTTCTGTGTCAGATGTTGTTTTAAACGAGATACCTGCTTTTTCTAGTTCTATCCTTAGTTCTCTAAAGTTATAAAGCTCTCCATTGAAAACAATCACACAGTTTTTATCTTCGGAGAACATTGGCTGTTGACCGTTGTCCAAATCGATTATAGATAATCTCCTATGTCCAAGAAATACAGATCCTTGCTCAAAAATACCTTCACCATCTGGGCCTCTATGTAAGAGGCTCTCATTGAATGCTTTCAAATGGTGTTTTACTTCTTGCTCAAAACCAACAGCACCGCTTATACCACACATAGTTGTTTTTTTACACTTATTAGAATTTATCCTTTAACAGTAACAACTCAATTCTATCAAGTAGTACTGAAAAATTCTTTTCATTACTGTGATTTTCTTTTAGAAAGATCAGGTTTTTCGCCAAAGTATCTCTTCTGATTTTTGTATCATAGATGTAACTATCAATAGAATTTGAGATGTGTATGTGATCATTTGGATCAGCAAAAATTGCTTTCATGCCCTGATTTTCCATAAGTCGATATTCTGGCTGGTCGTTAATGATTGGTAAAGAATTAGCAAATAAACCCTGAACTATGCTTGATGACCTCATATCTCTTTCTATCATAAATGACGTAAATATTTCTGAAGCGCAAACTAGTAAAGAGTACTCCTCTGGAGATATCTTATCTCTTTTAATTAAAAATTTATCCTGTAAATTATGTTGAGTAACTAATTCATCAAGTTGTTTAAGTTCCTTACCAGGGGCAGCTCCTACTACTACGATAAAAAAAATGTTTTCACGCTTACGCGCCAGATTTACAAATGCCTTAATAATTGAATTTGCACCCCAGGCATCCTTTAATCTTCTTACATTCATGATAACGGTGGAATCCTTTGGAATATTCAGCCTTTTCTTTAATTCAGCTTTTGAATATTTTTGGAGGTTTTGTTGTATGTTATCAACAGAAAGGCACCATGGAGTGGCATGAAACTTATTCACATTCACAGCAAAATTTCTTTTCATGTAGTCAAATGAGGAGGCAGCGGTAGGATTAATTAGGTCAACTGAATTGAGTATATATTTGACTAATTTGCTAGCCATCCAGCTGGTATTTGCGTACATAAAAATATCTCCTCCCCATGGCATTACAATTCTGGGACAATTTTTGACCCATGCGGTAGCTAATCCATAAGTAAATACTTCCTGACCGTAAACAAAGTCTGGTTTAAAGTTATTTACATAATGAGAAATACTGAGCGCTTCAATAATTGCAGTAGAGACTTTTGGCTTATCTACTGATTCTGAACCCATAGCGTTTTTATATCTTGAGCGGTTAAGGAAGATCAATAGATTTTCTAATGGTGAGATAAAATAAACAACAATTCTAATGAGTATTTTGACGTAGACAGACTCATATTCGGATGTTGAAATGTACTCTGTTTCATTTTGGTTTTTAATTTTTCCAGTCACATTTCTGGAAACTATTTGGACATAATGATTGAACTTTTGAAACTCTTCTGCAAAAAATGTTGGAAACACGCTATATGGGTTACCAATTATAACAATCTTTTTTGGTTTAGAATCCATCTTAATCGGTTCTATTCGTCAATAGTTAATTGTATACTAACATAAACCTTATTGCCATCCTTATCTAGGAAATAGGCATTTTTATAAGGTTCATGTGTAAGTGCTCTTAAGAGGTTTAAGTGATTTAACAAAGTATCAGAATTATTTAAATCCAGCTTGCACAACTTAGTAAAGTCTTTTTTCAAGTTTAAATTACCCTCTGAAGGTGTAGAAACATTGTATTTACCTTTTACTATTTTATTAATATTACTTTTCAATAGTTCTAATTCTGCCTCTAATACACGTTGGTATAAAGTATACGAAGTGTCCGTACTTTGAACTTCTACTTTTCTTTGATTAATGGCTTACCAGCCGGTGTTACAATACATGAAATAGACGAAAAATTGGATCACGGGAATATAATTGATCAAATAAAAGTAGAAGTTCAAAGTACGGACACTTCGTATACTTTATACCAACGTGT
>JBCBHL010000483.1:0-4599 GCA_038525605.1 Bacteroidota bacterium | reverse complement strand
TTTCTGATTTGCTTCGAGAGCAATTACAAATTATTGTTCAAAATGCATGGCAAGCGATCAAATGTAATCTTGTACGAAGGAAAGAAACAATTGATCCTGTTCAACAGTCAAATGAAATTTGATTTAGGACTTCAGCTCAATTCTCTGGAAAGAAATATCAGACAGGATCAATCTGAATACCTCTCCAATGGGCTTTCGATCTTTCCTACTTTTGATCAAACAATCAAACAAAGTTTGTATCAACAGGGCTATTCGGAATCGAACGATAAAAACTGGGACATCATTCAACAAACACTTAGAAGGATGGATCAGGAGATTACCATTTTTCAAAAATCAGCTGATAAAGCACCGCAGCTAACCTTGTGTGACGTACCGGATAGTAATTGTGTTATCTTAAAATCTACCGAAGACCCTTTAGAAGCCGCTAATGAATTTTACTATCAATACACCAAAATATTTTATCTCCAAAAGGAGAAAGGAGACCTGGTAAAACTGCTCAATAAGCAACTAAAAAAGACCAATGGTTACCTCTCAAAAACCTCTGCCAAATTAGAGGACGTAGAAAATAACTCGAGACATCAGGAAGTTGCCGATATTCTGATGGCAAATCTTCACAATATCAAACCCAATGCTTCTGAGGCTACACTATTCGACTTTTACAAAAATGAGCAGTTAAAAATCAAACTAAAAAAAGACCTCTCTCCTCAGAAAAATGCAGAGTACCTATATAGAAAGGCAAAAAATCAGAGGCTTGAGATTGACAAACTTTATGAGAACCTGGTCAATAAAGAAGATCTGAAAGAATCAATTGAAGCCCATATCGCAAAGGTTTCTGATATTGATTCTCTGAAGGATTTAAGAAAATATGCAAAGAATCACCAGTTATTAAAAGAGTCTTCTGAGGCAGCTGAAGTCGAGCCGTTTAAAAAGGTTGTCATTGGAAAATGGGTGATTTGTATTGGTAGAAATGCCAGGAGCAATGACGAACTAACTCAAAAATACACACACAAAAATGATCTGTGGCTTCACGCGAAAGATGTCAGTGGCTCACATGTGGTGATCAAACAAATCCCTGGAACAACATTTTCTCAGGATATCATCGAAAAAGCTGCGCAATTGGCTGCATACTATTCTAAAAGAAAAACCGATAGCTTGTGTCCCGTTATCTACACGCCTAAAAAGTACGTCAGAAAGCCTAAAGGTCTGGCTCCAGGGCAAGTGATAGTAGATAGAGAGGAGGTAATTTTAGTCACCCCCTCCTCTCTCCAGGAATTTTAAATTATCTGATCTTTGACTGTTTAAAACAATAAGACAATCAATCATTCCTAATCATTTCTGCCGGATTTTTAACCGCTGCTTCATGAGCCTTTCCGAATATTGCCAGGATGGAAACCAATAAGATAATTATGGCCGCTAAAATAAATATGGGGATATGAGCCACCATGTCAATTCTAAATGCATATTCTGAGAGCCATTCTCCCAAATAGATCCAAGCCAGAGGAAAAGAAATAGCCGCACTGATCATCACCAGCATGATATACTCTTTTGAAAGTTTGGTGATTAATGAAAAGTAAGATGCTCCTAAAACTTTTCTAATACTAACTTCTTTTTGTCGCTGTGCTGCAGAAAATGCCACCAAACCAAATATTCCCAAACACGCCAAAATCACGGAAATAGAAGAAAATATGGTAAACAAAGCAAATTGTTGCTCTTCAGCTCTGAACTGATTCTCTAACTGCTGATCAAGAAATTGTGATTCTAATGGAATTCCTTCGGCATACTGATTATACTCATCTTCTATTTTTGTCAAAGTATTTTTAATATCAGCAGTTTTCATTTTAATCATGATCCTCCTAATTTCTGAATCGCTTACTATTGCTAAAGGCTGTATTTCTTCTTTGAATCCTTTGAATTGATAATCTTTAAATACTCCGATAACTCTTTTGTCATAATCCTTGAATTGAAAATGAAGTCTCTTACCTATTACTTCTTCAGCCGTCAGACCGGTAACCTGTAACACTTTTTCGTTTACAAGCATTGAAGCGCTGTCTAACCGTCGGTCACTGTCAAAACCTCTGCCAGCAATGATTTCTATGTCAAATGTCTGTGTATAATGATGATCGGAAAATACTGTATACACACGAAGCGGTTCTTCACCTGGTTCAAATTCTAACAAATAGCTATCATGAAATCCTCCGGGCTGACCAGATGCTCCAGATACACTCATGATGTCGGAATTACTCAGTAAGTTGTTTTTGAATACATTAAAATTATTTCTAATTCCACTATTAGCATTCATTACCAATATACCTTCGTCATCGAATCCCCTGTCACTATTAGCCATAAATTTTACCTGGTAAAAAGAAAACATCGCTACACAAATGAGGAATATGGACAAGCCAAATTGCGAAATTATCAATGCCTTTCTCAAATAGATCGAATTACCTTGACTGATTCTTTTTGCTTTTAACGCCTGGACCGATTTGAAAGATGACAAATACAAGGCAGGGTATAATCCAGAACCTAGTAATAAAAGCATAAAAAGCAGGGCGATGTAGGAGACTATTTTAAATGAACTAAAATCCATATGGACCAATAAATCAAACTGGTCATTAATAGCAGATTTTAACATCAAACAAATCATAATGGCCACAACAAAGGAAAATAACAGCACTAGAAATGTTTCTCCCGTGAACTGAAGCAATAATCTACCCTTGCCTGAACCGATTGCTTTTCTGATAGCGACTTCTTTGGCCCGGGTTAATGCCTGAGCCATTGTTAAATTGATATAATTAAAACTTGAAATCAATAATAAACCAATGGAAACCCAAATCAGAATTACCAAATTATCATAATTACCCATAGTCACCAGATCAATTTCATATTTTGGATTGTGAAAATATACTTGCTTCAGAGGTACAATATTTAATCCATTGATAGCATGACCTGCTTTCATATGTGAAGAAAGATGCTTTTCCATAAAATCAGGAAATTTTTCAGACAGATAATCAACGTCTTGTGAATGACTGATCTTGATGTAGGTACTTAAAAAATTGGGAAACCAGTTATCTAAATACCCATTTTGCTCATATATATCAAGTGAGGCAACAATGTCGAAATCAAGATGTGAATTCTCTACATCTTTAAAAACTCCGGATACTTCAAACTCATTAGCACCAAAAATGGATAGTACCTGCCCCATTGGATCCTCATTACCAAAATATTTTTTAGCCGTTGATTCACTAATAACTATCTGGTTGACATTTTCTAATACTGTCGATCTATCGCCATGAATCAATGGATAGGAAAAAAAGTTGAAAAAATTAGGGTCAGCCAATATCAAACCTTTTTCCATGAATTGTTTATCCTTATAAACGACCAGTTCACTGTTTGGCGCTATTCTTACAGACTCGGTGATACTCTGTGGAAAATCAGTTGTTAATGCAGGGGCATATGGACCGGATAAATGCCCAATATCATAGGCTTCACCAAAAGAATCCTGGCTGGTTCTGTAAACTCGGTAAATTTTATCTTTGTCGGCATGGAAATCGTCGATACTTAATTCTTCTGTGATGTAGAAAAACAAAAACAAAGCAGAACTTAGTCCAGTGATAAAACTAATTAGATTGATAAAGGTGGTAGACCTATATCTCAGTAAACTTCTAAAAGCCACCTTGGGATTAAAATGAAACATGTTAGTATGTATTTGAGTGTTTTTGACAAAAGCAGGCCTCAGATAGCTCAACACCTGCATCCAAAATTTGAGTTTATTTAAAAAACCTCCTTCTAGACTTTCGGAATAATCTAATAGGTTACCCTGTATCTCTTCCACCAGCTCTTCTTTACAGAGCCATTGAATCAATTTTAAAGAAAAAGGAATTCGACTAGACATTGTTGATGTTAAAACCCGGATAAGAAACTTTATTCCACATATTCATCCTGATTTGATGTAGTTCAACTACTTTGTTCTTGCCCTGAGCGGTCAGTTCATAAAGTCGTTTTCTTCTCCCACCCCGCTGTTTTGTTGGCTCACCGAGAAAAGAATTCAGGTATTCTTTCTTCTCCAGTCTTGATAATGTGTTGTGAAGCGCTCCCATTACAAGGGATCTTCCTGCTTCATTTTTAAGTTCCTCCTGGATCCTTAATAAATGAGCCTCTTCTTTTAATATCAAAATCGTGATCAGAATTAACTCTTCTAACTCACCAATGTTATTACCTTTCATATCTTTCTATTATGTAGAGTAATTTGATAATTATTAATACTACAAAATAAAAACAAATGTTTCAGTAAATGATAAATTTCTTTAAAAAAGCTCTTTTATGACTCATTAAGCTAGAATCCATAAAGTGATTTGATCAATTGCATTTAGTCGATTTTGTGAACTTCCAGACGAAAAACTCTTTATTCACATTTATCGTAAAAGCTCATTTTGATTGGAAATATGCCTACGATGATCCACGAAGTTATCGAACAGAAAATACGTGGTTATAAAAAAAAGGCCGTTTCAAAGTAAATTGAACGACCTAAGTTTATTCAAATGTAAAATATCTTACGAGGACTCTAAGGTTATAATCGTTTAAAAGATTATTCCAGTTATT
>JBCBHL010000482.1:4338-4622 GCA_038525605.1 Bacteroidota bacterium | reverse complement strand
CAAATTGACTGTTCGTAGAATATCGATTGAGGTGAAAGCTTTTCCAATGAGCTGATCGACTGATCCAGTTGTCCCAGAGAAAAATGACAAAGTCCCGAATAGAACCGGATGGTGTCGTTGGATGGTGAAATATCATTGAGTTTTGCTAATGCAGATTGATATGCTTTCTTGGAATAATCGTTCAGTGCGATGGCAAGCGGGTCTGACGTAATATCACGCTTCTGCAGTATATTGGGATATGGCTGATACAGAGCTGCAACGTCGGAAGTTTCATCGTTCATGAA
>JBCBHL010000482.1:0-4329 GCA_038525605.1 Bacteroidota bacterium | reverse complement strand
CCATGACCGATGCAATGTCTCGTTTGAATGCATTTTTATGAATGATTCCGATCGATTGCTTGTAATCATCAAAGGACTTTCGCAATTCAGAGTTTATAGCTAGTTTTTGATGAAAAGCATCCTTTTCCTCAGTAGAAAGCCGACCTTTTAAGTAGTCATCAAACTCATTCCATATTTGATTGTCCTCTTTCATTTTATAAAACTCTCGTAATTAAGGCCTTTTTCATTGATTATGCCAATTAGTCTTTTCAGACAGCGGTATTTCTTGTTTCTGGCAGCCTGTTCACTTCCCAGGTTGAATTCAGTCTGTATTTTTGCCATTGACTTGTTTTCATAATAATAAGCTTCCAGCAGCTTTTGGCAGTTTTCGCCCAGTTCCTGTAACAAAGGATTGATAATCTCCTGGTCAATCATTGGTTGTGGCAATTCTGAGCTATCTTCTAATAGATCACTGTTGAACAATACCTTTTTGCGCCTTTGTTCCATCAACCAAAGGTTTTTGCAAATTGTATGCAAATAAGTTGTGATTTTAGATTCGAAATTGAACTTACGATAATACAGGCTATCATATAGTCTGGATAGCCCTTCCTGGAAGATGTCTTCAGCTTCAGCTTCTGTGCCACTTTGCAAAATCCAGCTTTTTAAGCCCGGGAAACAACTTTTGTAGAGGAAGGAGATTGCTTTTCTTTTTTGCCGCCCACTTCCATTAATGATCGATTCAGCTATTTCCTCTTCTTTCATGACGATTGATGCTTAATGCCACCAAGTATGTGTGCTTTTAACTGATTTCATATGACATGATTGCTTAAAATTAGTCATTTTATAAAATGATTGCATCATTGGAATTTACAGAATAAAAATGAAGAATGCATTTTACTTTTTCAGGTAAATTATTGATCAGTAATGATCAGAAACCCTGAAAGTCTTCTGCTTTGTGATTCTTTTTTAACAGACTTTCTGAATTTAACAGGTCGATTAGTAACAATGAGGCTGAGAATTGAACAAAACATTTCATGAAGAGGCATTTGATGCTAAAATGCACATTCATCAACCCTCAGGCTGTTTTACAAAGCTTATTTTTACAACTCATCCTTTTTATAACTGGTTCATACAGTTGATAACCTACTTATTCGATCAATCAGTATTTTTCAACATTCATTTATATATCTTTGCGCCTTACATAAAAGCATACTATTTTGACAGATTTTTCAAGCCTGGGGTTGTCAGGCTCTATTCTGAAGGTGTTGCCTGAACTGGGCATAGAAAAGCCAACAGAAATTCAGGAAAAAACAATTCCGTTTCTTTTAGAAAATCAATCTGATTTTATTGGACTGGCACAAACCGGAACAGGTAAAACAGCAGCATTTGGATTGCCACTACTACAAAATGTAGATCCGGACCTCAAGCACGTGCAGGCTTTGGTTCTGGCACCAACACGTGAACTGTGTCAGCAGATAGAAAAGCAGTTAAGTCTTTTTTCCAAATATATCTCCGGAATTCATAGTACAGCTGTTTTTGGTGGAGCTAATATTATGGGACAAATTAAAACGCTCCGCAAACCAAACCAGATTGTTGTAGCAACCCCCGGAAGACTGATAGATCTGGCAAAGAGAAAGGCAATCCGTCTCGATCAGATAGAATATCTGGTACTCGATGAGGCAGATGAAATGCTGAACATGGGTTTTAAGGATGAATTGGACGAAATTCTTTCTTTCACGCCTGAAACAAAGATTACGTGGCTGTTTTCTGCCACTATGCCGTCAGAGATCAAGAGAATCGTGGATGAATACATGGTCGATCCTGAAGAGGTGAGAGTCAGTACTGGCAATGCAGTGAATGCCAACATTGCACATCAGTATGTGGTGGTGAGATCTGCAGATAAAAAAGAGGCGATCCGCAGGTTTATTGATAAAGAAATTGAGATCAAAGGGATTGTATTTACCAGAACAAAAATGGATGCTCAGAAACTTTCTGACGATCTGGGTAGAGATGGCTACAGGGTAGATGCACTTCATGGTGATTTGTCGCAAGCCCAGCGCGACAGGGTCATGAATAAGTTCAAAGAGCATAATTTACAGTTATTGATAGCCACCGATGTAGCTGCCAGGGGTATCGATGTGAATGACCTGACGCATGTTTTTCACCATTCTATTCCCGATCAGCTTGAGTATTATACTCACAGAAGTGGAAGGACTGCCAGAGGAGGTAAGAAGGGAATATCACTGGCAATTACAACCAAAAGGGATAAAAGGAGAATTGGTTACCTGGAAAATGATCTCGATATTTCATTCGATAAGGTGGAAGTACCCACTTCATCAGAGATACTTTTCAACAGAATTACGTCTTGGGTAGACCACTTGCCTGCAAAAGAGGCAATTGATGTATCGGAGATTTCTGAAATGGAAGATACTCTGTCGAAACTTAAAAAATACACCAAAGAAGAACTGATTTTTATGATGGTGAAGGAGCAGATGAGAAAGCTGAACCTGAACACCAAACATGAAGATATCAACGACAAAGGAGATTCTGACAGAAAGAAAAAGAAGGATCGAAAGAATTCTGAAAATGGCGATTTCAGAGGCAATGAGAAGAAGGTAAAGAAAACGATCGAAGGCAATCAGCGATTTTTTATCAACGTTGGGCGAATGGATGGCGCCAGCAAATCAGATCTGCTGGATTTCCTTGCAGACGAGTCAGGGTTGAAAAAAGGTGATTTCGATGAGGTTGTGTTGAACGATACCCATTCTTTCTTCCAGGTGAAAAAAGAGAATATCCAGTCTATAGAAGGTAATTTCGGTGGGCTGGAAGTGGAAGGCAGAACCATCCGAATCGACAGAGACGATGACACAGGAGGGAGAAGTGCAAAATCCGGTGGCAGAAGCTCAGGAAGCAGAGGAAGATCAGGCGGTGGCAGAAGAGATCATCGCGGAGGTGGTCGCAGGTCATCTTCCGATCGTGGCAGAAGGGGCGGTGGCAGAAGTCGCTCGGGAAGAAGGTGAAAAATTCATCATAAAGAATACTTAAAAAATATCAAGCCTGATTAATGTTGGAAATTAGTCAGGCTTTTTTATTGGCATTTGACCCCACGGTGAAAAAATAACAACCAGATCAATGTATCGGCCCATCTGTTGGACATTGTTTGAGGAAGGCTATTTCATAAAAACCGGAATGCTCGAATGAATATATATACTCATAGAAGAAGAAAATTGAACAAAAGAAATCAACTGTCTAACGGTAATTGAGTTATACGCTATTGCAAGATGCGGAGAATTACTATATTTGAAATAGAGAAAGAAATTACTCTGTATATTACTACAAGCTAAGGGAAAAACAGATATATGTCAGGAATATCAGTAGTGCTTGTCGAAGACGAAGCATTAATAGCCAGAACTATTTTGCTTACGCTGGACGAAAAAGGCTATGATGTGCTAGGAACGACTAATAATGCAAAAGAAGGTTTGGAAATAATCAAAGACCTGAAACCGGATATTGCTTTATTGGATATTCAATTGAAAGGGCCTGAAACAGGGATATGGCTTGCGGAACAACTGCAGCAGGAATATGCCATACCTTACATTTTCTTAACTTCATTTAGAGATCAGGAAACGAAAGATAGTGCCATTAAAACCATGCCTTATGGCTATTTGATCAAGCCTATTGATGAAGATAGTCTGGATGTGGCCATTCAAATTGCTTTTGAGAGATTTAGTCAACTAAAGTCTGTCTCAGAAGTAGAAGAAGAAGAGGATGAAGAACCCGAATTTGTGATCAATGATGCGATATTCCTGAAAGATGACAACTATTTTGTAAAACTGAAGTTTGATGATATTCTGATGGTCAAAGCCAGTGGTAATTACATCGAAATCATCGCACCTAATAAAAAGCATGTACTAAAATCGAGTTTGAAATACTTTACCAAGCTCGTGCCTGATAAACAGTTTTTTCAATGCCATCGGTCCTATATTGTAAACCTTCAAAAAATTGATAAAATTGGTTATAAAAACTTGCTGATTAATGATATTGAGGTTCCAATTGTCAAGGATCAGCGCGAGGATCTGATGAACAGGTTGCAGTATTACTCAAAATAAGTATTCCACTATGCAGGAAATGAGGTAACTCCCCTTGCTCTCATTTAATCTAATCTGATGCCTGAATTGGCTCTTTCTTTTATTAGTCCGAGTGGATTTGGTACGTTTACCTTGAACTTTTGGACGTTTGCCGATATTTTTAGTCCGTATTAAGGCTATTACCGAATATCGTCAGCATCAACAGATAGGAAAATATTACATTCTTTTTCATTTCATTTATTTTTTTGTGATGCTCAATATT
>JBCBHL010000481.1:0-4633 GCA_038525605.1 Bacteroidota bacterium | reverse complement strand
CGATTGTGTTTCTTTTTCAATAAACTGATTAAAATATGGGAAGGTAGTTTCCATACTTGCAGCTACCAGGATAGAAATTGATGCGGCAGTTGCGAAGTACCACATGATCAACTGCTTGTTTTTAGAAGCAAGTATGTCTTTGATCTTATCCCAGGACTTCTGCTTATCCCAGGTAACACCAGGGATGATTTTATGCTCTACTTCCTTGATTTTATCTTGTACGATATGACTCAATTTCTTCTTTTCCATATCATTCTTCGTTTTCTGTGATCAATTTTCTAAGCATCGCTTTAGCCTTGCTCAGTTGTGATTTGGAGGTGTTTTCACTAATGTTAAGCGTTTCAGCTATTTCTTTGTGAGGGTAACCTTCTATCACATGCATGTTGAATACGGTACGATAGCCATTTGGCAAACGTGTAATTAGTTCGTAAATATGTTCGGCTCCCAGTTCGTGTAGAATATCTGCATCTACTTCCAGTTGAACACTGTCTTCAATGGGACTGGTCTGCATTTTTCTTTTACGCAACTCCATCAGACACTCATTTACCATTATTCTTTTGATCCATCCGTTGAGGCTTCCTTTCCCTCTGTAATCGAATTTTTCAATGTTTTTGAATACTTTCACAAATCCTTTAATCATCGCATCCTCTGCTTCTGTATCTTCTTTTAGATAACGAAAACATGTACGAAACATCAGGTTTGCACATTGACTGTACAGAGCCTCCTGTCCGGCGCTTTCACCACGCTTGCATGATTCTATGAGTTCCTCTTCGTTCAAAAGATTAGTGTTGATGTCTTTCGTATTCAAAACTATAATGCTATAATATTTCTATCAGTTGCCTGCTTCTACAAATAAAAGTTGAACTTCCTTTTAACACTATTAAAAAATGTTAAAAGAAGTTATTTTATGCAAAGCCGACAAACTGCTTTTTACTTCAACTATTAAAATATCTCTTTTATCGTTGGTTTTGCCTAGCTCACCGATTTGTTGATTTTCGTATTGAGTTATTATGTAACTTACTTGTAATGAGAATCATAGTTACTTTCATATTGATTAATTTACTGACAACCGGAGTACCTGAGTCTATTTATATGGATAAGCCTTCCGCTAAAACTGTGATTCCTCTAACTGTCGTTTCCGACCCTTCCAAACCAGAAGAAAAACAAATCCTTAAAAATCTGGAGCAACTAAAAGAGGAATTTCCTGTCAATAGTGAGTTAATCAGTATTAGAATTTACAATGAAAGGAGAGAGGTTATTGAAAAATGGCAGGGAAAAAGCAATCGTGTAATTCCCAATAGTCTGTCATTTCTCAATAAAGCCAGTGAAGGTACCTATACCATCAAGGGAATACTAATAGATGGTTCCGAAAGCCAATTTTTATTCATCAAGTAAACTGTAGATCTTCCAATTACAGATTTTCGATTAGTTTTCTGTAATGCGTCTAATAAAAAACCCCGACGCATTGGTCAGGGCTATTATTGGGTTGTTCTGATAGAAATTCCGTTAATGAATTCTCAGATTGACTGTCAGTTGTTTATCAAATCTCTTGGTGTCTGTTGACACAATATGGATTAAACTGTCTGGTCAACATTGAAATTTTCCAGGTAATCTGCTACTCTTCTCACGAACATTCCTCCCAGTGCACCGTCAACCACTCTGTGGTCGTAGGAATGTGAAAGGAACATCTTATGTCTGATGCCGATGAAATCACCTTCTGGTGTTTCAATGACAGCAGGCTTTTTAACGACAGCTCCTAAAGCCATAATTGCCACCTGCGGTTGCATAATGATAGGCGTACCCATCACATTACCAAATGAACCTACATTGGAGATAGTATAAGTACCACCACTCAATTCATCTGGTTTCAGTTGGTTTGCTCTGGCTCTTTTAGCAAGATCATTTACTCTTTTGGTCAGGCCAAGCAGATTTAGCTGATCGGCATTATGAATTACCGGTACAATCAGGTTTCCTGTTGGTAAGGCTACTGCCAGACCGATATTCACAGATCCTTTCTTAACAATATTATTACCATCAATCTGAACGTTGATCATCGGATAGTCTTTGATCGCTTTTACGATTGCTTCCATGAAGATCGGCGTAAATGTCAGGCTTTGTCCTTCTCTTTCCTTAAATACGTTCTTCATCTTGTTTCTCCACTTCACGACGTTTGTCACGTCTGCTTCTACGAAAGAAGTTACGTGAGGAGAGATTTGTTTGGAAGCCACCATTCTTTCGGCGATCATCTTCCTCATTCTGTCCATCTCGATGATTTCATCTTCACCATTGATAGATACAGGCATAGGAGCCGGAGCTGGGCGAGAGGCAGTTTCCTGTTTTGGAGCAGGAGTGGCTGCCGGTGCAATTGCCGGAGCACTTTTTCGGCTGGCAATGTACGAAAGCATGTCTTTCTTGGTTACTCTTCCGTCTTTTCCAGTCCCCGGAATGGTATCAAGTTCTCCCTGCGGGATACCTTCTTCTTTGGCCATATTCAGCACCAAAGGTGAATAGAACCTCGCTTCGGTACTTTGCACATTGCTACCGTTTGTAGTTGCGGCAGTACTGTGCAGGTTAATTGCTTCATCAACGATGGCACTCGCTTTTTCGGCAGCAGCAGAAACTTCTTTTTCAGGAGCCTCGGCAACAGATCCACCACTTGCGCCATCAATCTCTATAATAGCGATAGGCTTACCAACTTCTACCACATCTCCTTCATTAGCCAGTATTTCTTTTAAAACACCCGCATGCGCAGAGGGTACTTCCGTATCTACCTTGTCAGTAGCTACTTCCAATACTGATTCCTCCTCTTCGATAGTATCTCCAACATTCTTAAGCCATGTCAGAACTGTACCTTCCATGATACTTTCACCCATTTTGGGCATTACCATTTCTACTGTAGCCATGTTTTTAATTTATTAATCAATTCTTGGTTTTGTTGAGCTAATATAAGCAGAATTACTGGTTTTTAAAAGGTAAAACTAACAATTGTTAGTTGAATGATCAATCTTAAATATTGTGTAAATCACATATTTAAAATTTAATTCTGCATAAGTTGCTATTAATTATTAATTATTCTTTATTCTGATCTATTGAGCTATTGAATGATTTGTTTTTTCAGAAGCCTGAATTCTGAGTAGATTCAGCACGCCGATTCCTGTATATTTAATATTCAGATCTCTCGATTTGCTTAAGCTGAGTTTTTTCGCGACGCATTTGTTTTCATCCGCGTAAGCAATCCAGATGGTGCCTACTGGCTTTTCCTTCGTACCTCCTCCTGGTCCGGCAATGCCGCTGGTGGATATGCCAATGGATGTACCCATCTTTTTCCTGACATTGATCGCCATCTCTTTGACAGTTTCTTCACACACAGCGCCATACTTATCGATTGTTTCCTTGTCAACATTCAGTTCATTGATTTTGACCGAATTGGCATAAGCAATTACTGAACCCTGAAACCAATTACTACTTCCCGGAACAGACGTGATCATATGGGCAACATAGCCACCTGTACAGCTTTCAGCAGTTGCAATGGTAAGATTGTTGTCTCTCAGCATGTGACCAATGGCACTTTCAATAGTAGTGTCGTTAAAACCATATACATACTGTTTGATAACAGGATAGATTTTTTCTATTTCAGAATCCACCTGATTTTCAAGAGCAAGCATGTCGTCACCAGTAGCTGTTAATCTAAGTTTTACCTGTCCTATGCTCGGTAGGTAAGCGAGACTGATATTTTCAGGTAAATTATCAGCCCAATCTTCGATCATTTCTGCAAGCCAGGACTCGCCAATGCCTATTGTTTTGATGATTTTGTGATATATCAGATTTGTATTGAAGGTTTCCTTGATTTTTGGAATGATGATATCCTTCATCATTTTTTTCATCTCGAACGGAACACCGGGCATACTAACAAATACTTTTCCTCTTTCATGAAACCACATACCAGCAGCTGTACCCAGTTTATTGCTGATCATCTCACACTTTACCGGAAGCTCTGCTTGTTTTTTGTTGATATCAGTCAGTTCCCTGTTGATTTGAGCAAAAAGTTGGGAGAGTTCTGTAAGCGCCTGTTCGTTGTAAGCAATTTCAGAATTGAAATATTTGGCCAGGCAGGGTTTAGTCAGGTCGTCTTTGGTAGGTCCTAACCCTCCGGTTATCAACACAACATCTGCACGTGCTTCGGCTTCACTAAAGGCGGTGAGAATTTCTGTTTCTTCATCTCCGATAGTTGTTTTTCGGATTGTTTTCACACCTATTTCATCAAGTGCGGCACTCATCCACTGGGAATTAGTATCAACTATCTGTCCGTATAAAATTTCATCACCGATAGTGATAATTTCTGCTTTGAGGTTACTCATCAAAAAGTGTTTTTCTCAAAGCTAACATATAAGATTAAGAATTTGTTTCGGCTATCTGATTTTGGAAGGGCTAAGTGTCGAAAAATGACTTTAAACAATAGCTAAAAGGTTTGTTTTTCTTTTAGCTATTGAAATTGTTTTTTAATCAGGTTGATTGTTGCTGTGTCCGGTTGGTGATCTGAAAACCGCGCTCTGCCGCCAGATCGCGCGCATGGGTCAGAAAGATGTGGCTTTCGGCCCCTTTCCACTGTGGCTCCGAGGGCGGAAAATGCTGG
>JBCBHL010000480.1:0-4650 GCA_038525605.1 Bacteroidota bacterium | reverse complement strand
TACCTGTTCGAGGCTCATTCTTGTCTTAGGTTTTCGATCAGGTAGTACAGGTGATCTGATCACCATTCGGGACCGTATTTACATCAAGCTATCTCTCAATCAGAGGTAGCTTTTTCTTTGCCCCGCTTCTTGCCGAACCATTGGTTTGCATAAGGCAATCAGCTGGTAATTGATTATATTTAAGGTGATCACGACATGTTTATAATGCATATTTTCAATTGAAGTATTAGTTGAATTTTAAGAAATTACAAAGTTTGACAGTTACAACATCGAAAATTTATCAATACAAAACTTAACGTGATAATGTCTTTTGTCAGTAAACCCACCGCCTGATTATGAAAGATGAAAAGAACCTTTGCCTGAACTGTGGAACAGAACTAATTGGAGAGTTCTGTCATAATTGTGGTCAATCCGCCAAAGTAAAGCGACTTTCGCTCAATGGTGCAATTCGTGATTTTTTCTCTTCTTCGCTGGCTGTCGAAGGCCCTTTTTTCAAGACATTGAGGGGGCTTGTGATTAATCCTGGCAAACTATTTAGAGAATACATCGCAGGAAGACGTAAAACCTACTACAAACCTGTTGCGTTTTTCATCATGCTGACTGCCATCTACATCATCGTGAGGTCGTTGATCAATTACGATTCATTTGGAGGAAACCCTCCACCAACCGATGTACCAGAAAATCGTAAAATCTTCAGCGATGCTTCATTTTTTATGGTTCGTAACATCAATAACATTTTGTTTTTTCTGGTGCTCTCAATCGGTGTGATTCAAAAACTGTTCTTTCGAAAAGAATACCGTTTGATAGAATATATTTCTGTTGGTTTTTACATCTCCGGATTTTATATCTTAATTGGTTTGTTAAATGCAATCATCAGCACTTATATCATTCATATCAATCCACAAATCAATTTGCTAATATTATTAATCTTAATGATTTACAGCTTTTATTCCCTGCACCGTCGGAAAAACCTATTGAGTATTATCAAATACCCACTTGCTGCAATTTTTTCCCTGATTTTCTATGTGTTGATGGGTTACAGCTTTTCTTTGCTCATCGTCTTTTTAAAACAGTCACTATGATCCCCCGGATTATTGAAACGAAGAGCATACTCAGTGAATTTGTCAGGTGTTACTGGACGCTGGAAAGTGATCCGGAGGATGCTCCTGTCAGAAACAAGATTGTACCGGATGGCTGCATGAAAATGATCTTTCATTACGGAGACCCTTACAGACATCACCCCAAGGATGGGGCAGCTTTTCAATTGCCCAGAAGCTTTGTAGTAGGTCAACTGACCACTCCCTATGAAGTAGAGCCGGAAGGCAAGACAGGTACTTTCTTTGTGTGTTTTCGCCCGAATGGCTTTATTCCATTTTCCACAATTCCGATCAAAGAAATGGAAAACAAGGTGGTGTCATTGGAAGATTTATATGACAATGCAGGAGATGAGATCTCAGAAAAAATATTGAATGCAGCAGATACCGATGAAAGAATAGAATTCATAGAAGCGTTTTTGACAAAGCTGCTGACGGGTGGCGAAACCATCGATCATATTGTTAAATCTACCGTCGATACAATTTTGTCTGCGAAAGGGCAATTATCTGTCAATGAACTTTCAGATAAAAACAATGTCACCAGACGGCATCTGGCCAGAAAGTTTTCAGAGACGGTAGGCATCAGTCCCAAGCAATTATCTAAAACAATCAGGTTGCAGGCAGCTTTGAAAATATTACTCAACCAAAATGTTGACAAACTGACAGACCTGGCTTATCAGAACGAATATTATGACCAGGCTCACTTTATCAAAGATTTCAAGGAGTTTACCGGACTTACGCCAAAGGAATTTTATGGTAATGATTTGAAAATGTCTTTAATTTTCGACACCAAAAAATAGCCATGTCCCATTTTTCCAATTTTAGCGAATCACTGCCCGCTAATTTTGAATCATCAATTTTAAATAATGGAAAAATGAAAAATACTAATCCCGTAAACTGGTTCGATATTCATGTGGCAAACCTTGAAAAAGCAAAGGCATTTTATGAAACAGTGTTCAATGTTCAGTTGGAAGACTTCCCACTACAATGGGGAAAACAATCCGCGTTTCCTTCCGACAGATATGGTATGAATATTTCGGGAGCGCTGGTTGAAAAAGCCGACTTCTCAGAAAACAGCAACAATACAGTTGTGTATTTTGAATCTCAGGACTGTCTCAAAGAAGAAAGCCGAGTGGTAGCTGCAGGAGGTGAAGTTTTACAATCGAAAATGTCTATTGGCGAATTTGGATTTGTCTCCCGAATCAAAGATGTGGATGGCAATGTCATCGGACTACATTCCTTGCAGTAATAGATTTTATCACGTTAGGTTTTGTTCGGGCCAATTTTCGATATCGCAGCGGTCAATTTTTAATACTATAAACCAAAATATGGATCGTAATCTAGTTGTAATGACCTTTATACTGAAGACCTCAATAGTTTTTAAAAGGCAGCTTATGTGTCAACTATAGAGGTCTTTTCTTATTTTACAGGCTGATCAGTAATCAAAACGGAAATTTGGGCAACCGGGTTTTCAACGGGTCATTCAGGAGAAATCACATTTAATCACATTGATCAGATGAAAAAGGTAGACACTACAAGTGAAATGAAAATCGGGAACCTGTATAATGCTGCAGATGTAAAAAGCCGCGATGGTTTACAAAAGCTGATGGCAGATTCTCCGATTCCGCAGGAAGAACTGCTCAATAACATTGGGCTTTATACAGACAGGAGAATGTTGTCGCGATTCCTGTACATCAATGAGCTCTATCAGCAGATATTGTCTATTCACGGTAGCGTCTTTGAGTTTGGTGTCAGATATGGTCAGAATATCGCACTGCTTACCAGTCTGAGAGGTATTTATGAACCTTACAACCACAACCGGAAAATCATTGGCTTTGATACCTGGCAGGGTTTTGCCGAAACGGATGCATCCAAAGACACTGAAATGTGGCAATCAGGAGATTTCGGCGTTCCTGAAAATTATGAGCAACACCTGGAAACGGTGATGAATGTCCATGAGCAAATGGCACCAATTGCCGGGATCAAAAAATATGAATTGGTAAAAGGTGATGTTTCCGAAACCCTCACTCAGTACCTTGACAAGCATCCGGAAACGATCCTTTCAATGGTTTATTTCGATTTTGACCTGTACAAACCAACCAAAGAGTGCCTTGAGAAAATATTGCCTTATCTGTCGAAGGGAGCGATCATCGCTTTCGATGAAATCAACGTAGCAGAATTTCCCGGTGAAACAATGGCACTCAGAGAAGTGCTGGGTACCAACAATTTTAAAATTCAGCATTCCATGTATCGGGCAAATGCAGGTTATATTGTCTATGAATAGCGACCATAAAATTCGCATATCACCAAAATTTTTGTTAGATTTTATCAGTTCACTGGTCAGTTCAGCAATTACTTAATAGACTTTTTTCTTTCCAAATTGATTGCGGAAACAGCACGAAAACGAAAAGACTTAGTTGCTAATTGCTGGTTATGAAAAATGACTGATTATCAAACTTAAACCTGTAATTCAATGAAGCTTACTCCCGAAGTAAAAGAGTACGTGGACAAAAGTGTACTCTGCTGGCTGGCCACCTCGTCGGCAACAAATGAACCCAATGTTTCTCCGAAGGAATGTTTTAACTATTTTGGAACAGATCAAATTATCATCGCCAATATTGCCTCACCGCAGAGTGTCAGAAATAGACTGGCCAACGAAAATGTTTGTGTAAGCTTTCTGGAAGTGTTCGTCCAAAAAGGTCTTCAGATCAAAGGAAAAGCGCAAATCATAGATCAATCTCATGTAGATTATCAGGCAATGTTTCAGTTGCTTGATAGAATGACGAAAGGGAAATTTCCATTCAATACCATTACGGCAGTAACTGTTGAACATGTAAAGCCCATTATTGCGCCAAGCTATAAACTCTTTCCCGACACAACAGAGGAAAGTATCATTGAGGTTTCAAAGCGAACGTACGGTGTTCAATAGAGGGGCTGATTCGTGAAGCTGTCGAAAATTCCTTATCTTCAACCTATCTGATTGCAACAGATCGGGTAATCTAAAATACACACCAGTAACGATACAAACTGAATAATGGTTACTATGACGGATTGATGATGCATATTTTCAATTGAAGTATTAGTAGAAATTACAACATCTAAAATTTATCAATACAAAACTTAACAATGTCAAATATGAAGGTTCAAAAAAATGACCTCCTCTTTTACCTGGCAATCGTCGCTGCTATCTGGTATGCCCTTACCAGTTCTTTCTGGTTCTTTCTGCTGAATCTGATATATGCGCTACCCTTCGGGTTGATGAGTTTGTTGATATGGCTATTCATCAGAAAAGACCTGAAAAAGCGAAACAAATGGATTCCCCGTATTTTGATTTTCGGGACAGCTCTTTCTGCTATTTCATTATTTGCCATGTATTTTTTCAATAATTA
Organism: Bacteroidota bacterium; assembly: GCA_038525605.1. Taxonomy (GTDB): domain Bacteria; phylum Bacteroidota; class Bacteroidia; order Cytophagales; family Cyclobacteriaceae; genus JANSWY01. The sequence goes on along the minus strand of JBCBHL010000480.1, from coordinate 167 downwards.
AAGGATATCACGACAGATTTAGTATGCGCATGCTGATTTTAAAGCAACGATAAATCTTGTAAAAAATTCATAATTTATGTGAATCTGCAAAATTGAATCTTATCTATATCGAAATCTATTAATACAAAACCAAACGTGATAATGTCTATTAGTTAGTAAACTCCGGG
>JBCBHL010000479.1:0-4721 GCA_038525605.1 Bacteroidota bacterium | reverse complement strand
CAAAGGCTTTCTGTGCAGCTTCCAGAAATCGTTCGAATGAAATAGGCTTCAACAGGTAGTCCGTTACATCCAGTTCATAGCCTTCCAGTGCATATTCGCTGTAGGCAGTGGTAAAGATAATCTGAGGTTTCTTTTTGAGAATGTTCACGAGCTGAGTGCCTTTGATCTCCGGCATCTGAATGTCGAGAAAGATCAAATCCACCGTTTCGGTTTTAAGATAAGCAAGTGCCTCAAGACCATTGTCAAAACTAGCTTTGAAATTGAGAAAAGGCACTTTTTTAATGAAATCCACAATCTTTCTCAGTGCCAGCGGCTCATCATCTATAGCGATACAATTCATGATTTTTCAGATTTAATACGTAAGTCTACTACATAGAGTCCATCTTTCTGAATGATATCCAGTTGATATTGGTGCTGATAGATCAGGTTTAACCTTTTCTTCACATTGCTGAGTCCTATACCTCCGGTTTCGTCTTTTTCTTCCAGAGCATAAGCATCAAAGGAGTTTTTTATGATGAAGTGCATATGATCAGCATCCACAGTCAGGCTGATGTCAATCATCAACTGATTGTCTACTCTACTGGCATGTTTAAAGGCATTTTCAACGAATGGAATCAGAATCATCGGGGCAATTTTAAAATCTGAGCCCGGGTTATTGGCCTCAAAAACTACTCGATCTGTAGGTTTTAGACGCATCTTCTGAAGATCCACGAACGCTTTGATGTAGTTCACTTCCTGATTGATTTTCACAAAGTCCGAATCAGATTCATACAGCATGTATCGCATGATAGAAGACAACTTCATAATGGCCTCCGATGCTTCTTCTGAATGCGGATAGACCATTGCATCGATGTTGTTGAGCACATTGAAAAGAAAATGAGGATTTACCTGATTTCTCAGCATGGCCAATTCACTTTTCAATTGCTGAGTTTCCATAATCGATTTGATTCTTTTGTTTTTGAACCAATCTACCATAAACCGACTAAAAAGTGCAAAAGGAATGATCCAGAAAAGAGTGAATAGCCGTCGGCCCATTTCCTGTCCCATTACAATCACTTCTCTGGGATCCTCTCCTGGGTTAAATTGCAAAGTCTGCAGTGAGGAAATACTCAGTTGCTGATCCAAAAAATACTTTAATATCGGATAAGTGATGACAATAGCGACGGTAATCAAAATAAATTTCAAATTGTTTTTACCCAAATACCTGGGCACCAGCAGATAGAAGTAACTGTAGAAAACCGCAACGGCAGATCCAATTGTTAAGATACCCCATACTATCGTGTCCCGTGTGGAGTTCTCCGCAATCGCTTTGTAAAGACCAATATGAATAAAAGTATGAACCAGCCAGTATAGTGCCTGAATACTCCATTTGATCCATCGGGGGTATAAGATGTATTTTTCCGTAAGCCAGCTATTTTTTTCGCTTTGCATGAAACAAATGTATCCATCTCATGGAATTATTTACCATTCCTATCAATCTTATCTACCAAACCCAATATTTGATCTGCTAAATCTGCTATAAAGTCTGCCAACGGGATGATCGTACAACCGGAATCGCTTGTAGATTTATGCATTTGATTGGTATATCACCTTTGTTTTAGTTGCTGTATATTGCTAATCTTGATTTATGTCGGCTGATCTACGCGACCCGGTATCAACGACATAATCAAAAGCTCAAAGAACAAATTAAAAGACGATGGTAGAATTAACATTACAGGATTTATCAAAGACCTATGCTGGAGGAAAGCAGGGACTGAAGCAATTTAGTCATCAGTTTAGCCCGGGTGTTATTGGTTTACTTGGTCCAAACGGAGCTGGTAAGTCAACGCTTATGAGCCTGATCAGCACACTCGCATCACCAACGTCCGGTACCATTCAATTCAATGGTGTGGACATCCTGAAAAAGCCGGAAGCAATGCAAAGTGCTTTGGGTTTTTTGCCTCAGTCTTTTGGTGTTTTTCCTAATCTTAGCGGTATGGAGTTTCTAAATTACATCGGTCTGGTAAAAGGCCTTTCACCAAAATATTTGAAAGAGGCTATTCCTTACTATCTGGATGTATTTAATTTGCTTCCGGTTGCTAAAAAGCGAATCGACTCTTATTCCGGAGGTATGCGCCAGCGAATCGGCATTATCCAGGCATTGCTGGGAGATCCAAAGGTTATACTCCTCGACGAACCAACCGTTGGGCTGGATCCTGAAGAACGCATTAACTTCAGAAATCTGCTCAATGAAATTGCCACTGATAGAATTATTTTGCTAAGCTCCCATATTGTTTCGGATATCGAAACTATAGCAGATCAGATCGTCATTATGAAAGAAGGTGCGACATTGTTTACAGGGAATCATGCTGAAGCGATTAAGACAATTGCCGATAGCGTATTTATCGCTGAGATCATTGCCGAAGAATTGCCAAAATACAGGGAGTCTTACCAGGTTACCGATATCAAGAGAGGTAACAACTTTTATGAGGTGCGTTTTGTGAATTTACAAAAGGACCTGTCCAATGTTGTTCAGGCAGAGGCGAATCTGGAAGATGTATACATGTACCTAACAGGAAAAGCCATATGAAAAACTTTCTGAACCTATTGAAACTGGATGTGCTGCAGCGCATCAGAACTTACCGCTTTTTCGTGATGGTTGTTCTTGGTCTTTATTTGGCAGCAGGGTTTGTACCTGCACCGGATGCGAACTATTCTACTATTAATCTGGGAGAATTCAGGCCCATTTATAATTCCGTGTGGGTTGGGGCACTTACCGCCATGATGTCTTCTATTTTAATTTGTATGGTTGGCTTCTTCCTCATTGACGGGGCTATCGGAAAAGATCGTAATTTAAAGGTGGATATCTTCATCAGAAGCAGAGCTATCAGCAGGCGTAAATATCTGTTTTTAAAGGCTTGGAGTAACAGTGTGATGCTTTGTATCATTATTCTCTTCATTTTCCTGATGGCTCTGATCATGTTTTTTATCAGGAGAGAGGCCGGCGAATTTTCATTATTAGATTTTCTGATTCCTTTTGCTTTGGTATCGGTTCCTGCTGCTATTTTTACGGGACATTTATCTGTCATTTTAGAGGCGTTGACCGGTAAATATGCGGTGGTGCGAATCATTATATTTCTTCTCAGTCTGGCTGCTATTTTCCCGACCATACAAAATGTAGTTCCTGGTGATTTTACCTATTTCAGAGATACACTGGGGTTAAGCAATTTCTTTGGTCAGATCAGGCTTCTAATTGAACAACAATTTGGTGCGACTCTGTCTGGCATATCAATGGGCTATCAGTTTTTTGACAGACCGGAACAAACAAATTTTGTCATCGATGAATTTAAGTATCCGCTAAGTTTTGTGATCAGCAGACCGTTCATTGTGTTGATGATGACTGGTTTAGTGGCCTTGAGTGCTCTTTTGCCAGAGATGCTTTTCAGAAATTCATTGGCGATTCCCGTAGGGCCCAAAAAAGAAAGTTCTAAGGAAGCTGTGAGTAAAAAGCAAACATTTCACAGACCTGTGAATGTTTCTTACAGTCAAAATTTTGTAAGACTCACGCTGATCGATATTAAAGCACTACTCACTTTTAGGAAGCAAAAAATCAATTGGTTGATTGCTGCTATATGGGGAGTGTCTATCTTCGTTCCTCTCAGTGTATCACATAGTTATTTATTGCCTTTGATGGTATTGTTCTCGTCCAACAAAATAGCTGCATTAGGCGCCAGGGTTTATCAAACACAAATCATACAATATTCAAGAGTATTTCCCCGATTTTATAGCAGGCAGTTATTCACACATTTGATGGCAGTCCTTACCTGGTTGCTACTTCTGGCTTTGCCTGTTATGCTAAGATTGCTGATTGATCAGTCGATACATCAGATTCTGCATGTAATCACAGGACTGTTGTTTATAGGATTACTGGCACAGCTATTAGGAGCTATTAACAAATCGGCCCGACTATTTGAAATTATCCTTGTTTTGATCACCTATTTTCTGATCAATGGCCTACCATTCTTTGATTACCTGGGTGCTACTGGCGATCAGAATGCCAATAAGCTATTGATGGTGATGCTCATCGCCAGTCCATTGATTTGGTTGCTCCACTATTTGTGGATGAAAAATAAGGTTTTCGGATAACTTAAAATGACATAAAAAATTCATCAGGTCGCTGTGATTTGTTTTCATTACTGCTAAGAATCGACAAAAACTCCAATATAATCTGCCAAAGCTGTTAAATAATCTGCAAGAGCATCAGTAGTGTACAATTGAGCAATGGTCGATTATTCTAAAGTGTTGGTATATAGCATTTTATAGTATCTGATTGTTTCCCTAAAATTGAATTGAAATTCAAATTCAGTCATTGTTTAAGCAACTTTTGCACTGACGTTGACATCTTGATTTTGTAAAACTGATAAAATAGTCAGTTGGAAAACTCAAATTAAAATAACGATGAAAATTAGGATGAAATCTCGGATGAAATCTCGGATGAAATTTTGGACGAAAACTCCCATTCAGTATGTTGTAATTCTGATAATTCTCATGATTTGTGCAGTATCTTCAGGAGTATTTGCACAGACTAAAGAGATCACAGGAATTATCTATGATGCAAAGTCAGGAGAGCCACTTCCGTTTGCTACGATTGGCTTTCTAAAAGTAAACATTGGCACGGTATCAGACAGTGAGGGAAAGTTTACCCTTCGTTTTGATGAGCAACACCTTAACGATCAGATCAC
>JBCBHL010000478.1:0-4726 GCA_038525605.1 Bacteroidota bacterium | reverse complement strand
TGCATAGAAGAATTACCAATATCGATGAGCCAACCCATCAAGGAATCGATGGCGTTTTTGAAAAGGATGGAGTTTATAACCAGCCTTTGTCAATTCAACGTCTGTTCCTATCTCTCCAAAATTTCCTTTTCTGGTAGTATTTTCAAATACAATGATGTCCTGCTTGTCTTCAAAAACATCTCTTTGTGTATCGAAGGTATGGTCTTTTAGCTTATGTTTCTTCAATAGCCGCTTTAGCTCCGGTAAAGACTTGTTTGGCAGGTCGCGAATCTCCGTCAACAGCTCTTTTACCTTTCTTACTTTTGCCAGCTTGAGCAGATTGCTGACTTTTTTGGCCTTGAGCACTTTGCTGGGTGAAAACATACTCAGCACCAGAGCTGTTACCTGCCCCTGCTCATAAGGATCATCAAATAATTCCTCCGCATAGTTGTGCGCTTCGGCATAGGCTAGCAATACCGCATCTTCGGTGATGTCCAAGCCAAAGGTACATCGCATAAACAGATTGAAAAGATCTCCCGGCTGGTTAGTTAGAATTGTGTGGAAGTTCAGGTTTTCGCTGATACAGTCAAGGTTAGTACTCACCAAATCATTGATAGCCTCGTCTATGTCTACCAGAGACGTTGCATCAAACTCATCGATCATGGTATTGAGAAAGCCATAGAGAAATTCTTCTTCCGGTGTGGTTGCCTTATCTTTCGATGTTTCGCATCGGAAATACTCAAGCACACCAACGGTGAAGTACAATAAAGGTCCTGTTTCATCTAAGGATTGATTGGCTTTGCCTATTGCCTGATTCTTACAATCCTCATTGCCGGGTCCATACTTGGCATCAAGCTCATCCCTAAGAGCTGTTTCCAATTGACTGTTAGAGATACAAATTCCAGTACTGTTATAAACACCTATAGAACAGGGATCGCTGATTACACCAATATCATCTGGGTCACTGATACCACCCGGCTCACCAGGGTTTCCACCTCCGCCTGAACCTCCACCGCTACTACCTCCAAATGGATCGTCTCCTACCGGTTGTCCCGGCAGATAAGTTCTTCCACCGCCAAGTCCGCCAGCATCTAGACCATCGAAAGACCTGGGGCAATAGCAATCCAAAACAGTCACAGATTTGGTATGGTATGACCAATAAGAATAACCATTCACTACTACCTGATGTCTAACAGTTTGTACTTCTGTAACCCATTCACAACTACAGTTACTACCTTCCGATCTGCCACCACTGAGTGTGCTGCCTAAGTCAACACCATCGATAAACTTGTTATCAGCCATCACTTCGCGATTGAAGTTGAGCAGTCTTAAGTTTCCGGTAAATTTGGATTGATCATAAAGTGTTGCCAAATGGTCAGGATCTGCTATATATTGCATGATGTAACCTCTGTAGCCGGTAGATTCCGCAATCATGATGAAGTACTCTGAGGTGTGCTTTACAGAATCGGGTGGAATTAACCTGATTGCATAATTAGGAGCCTCCTGATCTTCATTGGCAATACGTACAGTAATGTTTGATAAATCCAGCGTACCAAAAGGCATTTCAGTAGATGCTGTTCTTCCATTGAGCGACTGGCCCGTAAAGTCGGATAACAGTTTCGACAAGTTGGGATCTCTGTCCAACTCCGTGAGTTCGAGGGTTTCCTCAAATGGGACATTGATTGGTTCTTCTGGTTGACAAGCGGGAATGAGTAAAGCCAATAGCAAGGCCACTACTCCCGTGAGCATGTAATTTTTCATTAGTTTAAAATCTTTAATTGTTTATGAAATATGTCAATAAATACAGATTGTGTTAGCTGATCGGTACCTGCTATGGTGGCATTAATACGTAATTCATTGGCGTAATAGTTTTGTACAACTACCTGTAGCAGATAGCTTATCTTTCGTTAAAAAAGTATTGCTTTTGCACTCAGAAAAAATGACGGTTATCCAAAAGTTTGAACGGCACCAGACAATTTAATTCACCTTCGAAAATGCTTTCTTGGGCGGACGCAGAGTTTAGTTTAATCCTTCTTTAAATATACTAAAATTCATCGTCTTTATAGGTGTATTTCATCAAGTATTTTTAACCATTTTCAAATGTTTTTATCAATTTGTATTTGGTAAAAGCGACAGACTGGCTAAAGACATCCGCGCCCGGATAATTGCCAGCCTGCCTTCCATAGGCCAGATTAGTCAAACGCTGAATAGACAATGGCCGAACTGCTAACCAAACTTGTTTTCTTAATTGCACACCAAATAGTTACAGAATTCCACAGTGCACTAATAGATGCAGTGAAATAATTCTCCTTCGCTACCTTTCGGCAGCTTTGGCGGACTAACACTAACTGCTACGAATCGATTCCTTACTGTTTAATAAATCTTTAATATCTTCTTCATTACCCAATACATGCAATATTTGCAGCAATAATATCCGAACAGCTAGCGGATCCTGCCTCACCAGCATAATGATTCCTGTTTGTAATACAGCTCCTATAGCTGCCCCATCCATCTTTGGTGGAAGACTAATACCAGCACGTACATAGTCGGCGCTCATCTGAATGATCTCCAACCTAAATCTTTCACTATTATTAAACTTTTCTTTCCGATTGAGGCTATATTCGTAAATACGATAAAGGACAAAGCCTGTAACAAAAGCTGTTAGGATTGTCGTGATCAAAATGGTTGGTAATATTTGCCAACCCAATTGCGAAGCAGTGAATATGAGATATTCCATGTGGTAATTGTCTAATCGTCTTTACGTAACTGAATACAATATTACGCATTAAATGCGTAATTATAAAATTATTAGCGCATAATATGCGTTTTAATTTCATTGGTACTGTTGATGAACATTGATTTAAAGAAAATAAGGACTGAAAATGGTGGCCTTACTCAGTCGGAACTAGCTGAAAGACTGGGGATTAAGTTAAGAACTATTCAGAACTATGAAAATGGGGCTCCTATTCCCAAGTCAATGGAAAAACTCATCACCTATGAATTTAACCTGACTGCAGAATTACCGGGAGATAAGCCTAGAACCAAAGCAGACGTTTTCAAACTACTTGACGAACTATCCGAGAGGATGAGCGCAAGGGATGCGAAAGTACTTGCTACTATCAAAGAGGAATTTGAAAAGCAGGATGCAGAAAAGGACGAATTCAGAGAAAAGTATTACAAGACTCTTGAAAGGCTGGATAAGCTAAAATCTTATATGATCAAATCGCTGGATATCCCTGAAAAGTATTTAGATTGATTTGAGCTCTCTGGCAATGGCCTTTTTCAACTGGATGGATTTATACCGCTTATAAGCCAGGGTCAACAAGAGTATACCTGCAGCAATACTGGCAAGTATTCCTAAGTTACGTTGAGTAGTCAACTGACTCCATAAATCATTGTATGCCGCTCTACTATTGACCAGTTGCTCAAAGCGTTGTTTGTTGAGCATTTTAATAATTTCCTCTTTCTGCCGTAAGAATTCTTTCAACTCAGCACCATAAGTTCTCAGGCTGGTGACTACAAGTGCTGAGTTATCATTTTTTTCATATCCTGTTGCCAACAGGTTATAGACCTCCGCATATTCCGGGTAAGGCTTTGCATCTGAATATAGGTCTTCAGCAGATTGGAGAGCAAACAGTGCATTTTGATAGTCCTCCATCTTTAAATAGCAGTTTCACATATCCATATAAGTAATAAATTGATCAGTTTCCGCCGTAAAAAGCTCTAAAGCATTGTTAAAAAGATTAATGGCTGAAATCAAGTCATTCTGCTTCATGTAGTTATTAGCAAGGTTGTGATATGCTCTCCCTGCATATTTTATACTGGATTTGGTTTTAGTTTCTGAAATAATCGACCTAAACTGACTTTCAGATCTTTCATACCACGCCTTTCTTCCGAAAATAATGCCCAATTGTACTTTTGCTCTACTTACGCTTTTCGATTGATTGAATTGGTCTGCAAGAGCAAGACTCTTATTAAAGTATCCTAATGCAATATCATATTCTTCCATATTTTTGTAGACGTTCCCCAGATTATACAGTAAGCCGATCTTTACTTCTTCATCTACAATGGCCAGAGACTCACTGTAATAGCCAAGTGCATGTTCATGGGCTAGAAATGTTTTGGCTATATATCCCAAAGTCATAAGAATATCTGACTTATCTTGTTAATACCTCTCCCTTTCGGGAATCAATTCATTAGCTTGTAAATAATGAGCAGTTGCCTTTATAAATTCCTTTTTTTGTAAATAAGCATAACCAGATACGATATGCCCATAATATTGATAGTCTTTATTTCCATTCTCAGCCAGGTAGTTTTTGGCATAGTAGATTACAGAATCATAGTCCTTCCCAATAAATGACTCTGCCAGTTGTATGTCTTTATTAGGTTCTATACTGTCCGGTGAGCAGGCAAAAATAATCGCTGAAGCAATTAGGATAATTAGCAGAAAGGTAGGTTGTTTCATGGAGCGTATTCATCTAATCTCAATAAGCATAATTGTAAAAGTGTCCTTATTATCAATAAAAGACACTTTTGTAAGATAATTTAAATAAGCTATTCAGCCAAATATTTGTCAATTCCCCGAACCTCCTGGATAACCTCCGGGTTTCGGCACTACATCATCATCATCAGAATCTGTGCTTACCGGCACTTCAATACTTTCTTCTGTTACCTCTTCAAAATCATTATGGATACAGCCACTCAATCCCGTAATGAAAAAGGCTACTAAAAGGACTCTAAATAATTT